>NZ_JAPWHT010000747.1:0-2927 GCF_027270795.1 Streptomyces sp. ActVer | reverse complement strand
GCCGGTGTCGAGGTCCACAACCCCGACCTCGTCCTCGCCACGCTCAACGGCAAGGGCAAGCTGGAGATGGAGCTGACCGTCGAGCGCGGTCGCGGCTACGTCTCCGCCGTACAGAACAAGCAGGTCGGTCAGGAGATCGGGCGCATCCCGATCGACTCGATCTACTCGCCGGTCCTCAAGGTCACGTACAAGGTCGAGGCGACCCGTGTCGAGCAGCGCACCGACTTCGACAAGCTGATCGTCGACGTCGAGACCAAGCAGGCCATGCTTCCGCGTGACGCCATGGCGTCGGCGGGCAAGACCCTGGTCGAGCTGTTCGGTCTGGCCCGCGAGCTCAACATCGACGCCGAGGGCATCGACATGGGCCCGTCCCCGACGGACGCCGCCCTCGCCGCCGACCTGGTGCTGCCGATCGAGGAGCTCGACCTCACCGTCCGCTCCTACAACTGCCTCAAGCGCGAGGGCGTCCACTCCGTGGGTGAGCTCGTGGCTCGGTCCGAGGCGGACCTGCTCGACATCCGTAACTTCGGTGCGAAGTCGATCGACGAGGTCAAGGCGAAGCTGGCCGGGATGGGCCTGGGCCTGAAGGACAGCCCGCCCGGATTCGACCCGACCGCCGCCGCCGACGCCTTCGGCGCGGACGACGACGCGGACGCGGGTTTCGTGGAGACCGAGCAGTACTGAACCGTGCGCCACGACCGGGTCACGGGTGACCTGGGACAACAGTGGAGCCGGTGAACAGAAGACAGCACGCCAGAGGGCGTCCGCCGCAGCGGACGCCCTCTGATGCTTGGCTCTCTCAGGATGAGCCGGCCGGCACGTCACCCGCCTTGTCCGCGACGCCAACCTCCAAGAGCGCCGCACCGGTTGTTCCGAGGCAGACGAGGCCGGACGACTCGAGGACCCGGGCGTAACCCTTTGGGGCACCATCGAACGTAAGACCGACACTCTCCCGTCCCGCGGCATCCTTGACGGGGTCCACGACGAGTACGCCCGGCGGCGCGGCGACGCGAACGAGGCGCCGGCCGGACCAACCGTGCCCAGCTTGTCGCGGACCTTCGTCGTCGTACTCGCCGGACGGGTGCCACCACGGCCGCCCGGTGCGCGTCATGGTGGGCCGGGCAGGGGAGAATGAGGGCCGTACCCAACGGTCGACCCTTGCGGAGGAGCGGGCACATGCAGAATGCGCGAGCGGGGCAGGTCGCCGGGCCCGAGGACCTCATCGATGTGGCCCGCCTGGTCACGGCGTACTACGCGCGGCACCCGGACCCGGCCGAGCCCGGGCAGCGGGTGGCGTTCGGCACCTCGGGGCACCGCGGCTCGTCCCTCGCGGCGGCGTTCAACGAGGACCACATCGCGGCCACCAGCCAGGCCATCTGCGAGTACCGCGCCGCCCAGGGCACCGACGGCCCCCTCTTCCTCGGCGCCGACACCCACGCCCTGTCGGAGCCCGCGCGGATCACGGCACTTGAGGTGTTCGCCGCCAACGACGTGACCGTCCTCATCGACCAGACCGACGGCTACACGCCCACCCCGGCGGTCTCGCACGCCATCCTCACCCACAACCGGTCCCGCACTTCCGGTCTCGCCGACGGCGTGGTGGTCACCCCCTCGCACAACCCGCCCGCCGACGGCGGCTTCAAGTACAACCCGCCGAACGGCGGCCCCGCCGGATCCGAGGCGACCTCCTGGATCCAGGACCGCGCCAACGAGATCATCACCGGCGGCCTGAAGGACGTACGGCGCATCCCCTACACCCGCGCCCTGGCCGCACCCGGGACCGGCCGCCACGACTTCCTCGGCACCTACGTGGCCGACCTGCCGAACGTGCTGGACCTGGAGGCGATCCGGTCCGCCGGAGTCCGCATCGGCGCCGATCCGCTGGGCGGCGCCTCGGTCGCCTACTGGGGCCGGATCGCCGAACAGCACAGGCTCGACCTGACGGTGGTCAATCCGCTCACCGACCCCACCTGGCGCTTCATGACGCTGGACTGGGACGGCAAGATCCGTATGGACTGCTCCTCGCCGTACGCCATGGCCTCGCTCATCGAGCAGCGCGACCGGTTCGACATCGCCACCGGCAACGACGCCGACGCCGACCGGCACGGCATCGTCACGCCGGACGGCCTGATGAACCCCAACCACTATCTGGCCGTGGCGATCTCGTACCTGTTCTCGCACCGGGGGCAGTGGCCCGCGGGAGCCGGGATCGGCAAGACCCTGGTGTCGTCCAGCATGATCGACCGGGTCGCGGCGGACGTCGGCCGTCCGTTGATCGAAGTCCCCGTCGGCTTCAAGTGGTTCGTGGACGGCCTGTCCGACGGCACGCTCGGCTTCGGCGGCGAGGAGTCGGCGGGCGCGTCCTTCCTGCGGCGCGACGGCTCGGTGTGGACCACCGACAAGGACGGCATCATCCTGGCCCTGCTCGCCTCCGAGATCACGGCGGTCACGGGCGAGACCCCGTCGCAGCACTACGCCAAGCTCACCGACCGCTTCGGCGCCCCCGCCTACGCACGCGTCGACGCCCCGGCCACCCGCGAGGAGAAGGCCCTGCTCGCCAAGCTGTCCCCGCGTCAGGTCACCGCCGACACCCTCGCCGGCGAGCCGGTCACCACGGTGCTCACCGAGGCGCCCGGCAACGGCGCCGCCCTCGGCGGGATCAAGGTCGCCACCACCAACGCCTGGTTCGCGGCCCGCCCTTCGGGCACCGAGGACGTCTACAAGATCTACGGTGAGTCCTTCCTCGGCCCCGACCATCTGCGCCAGGTCCAGGAGGAGGCCAGGTCCGTGGTGCTGGCGGCGCTGAACGCCTGACGTGGACGAGAACGTGGTGACGGCGCTGGTCGCCGCCGGGGCCGCGATCGGCGGTGGGGCGATGGACCGGGGTGTTCACGCCCGCCGCCGCCAAACGCCAGGCCGAGGCCGCC
>NZ_JAPWHT010000746.1:0-2929 GCF_027270795.1 Streptomyces sp. ActVer | reverse complement strand
TCCCCGGTGAGCTGCATACCGTCACCGGAGTCCCCCGCGAACCGGATGATCACCCGGTCCAGCCGGCGTACATCCTTTGTGCCCGCCGGTTTGCGCTGTTCTCCCACGACGGTTCCGTCGGCATGCTCGGCTGGACTGCTGACCTGACTGGTCACTGAAGTGAACCTCCTTCGAGGCGGCTGTCCGGGATCGGCCCTCCCGCAGGCCATCCCGGGTCCAACCCTACGTCGCTAAGGGTCGCCTTCCCCTGACCGTTCGTACGGTGGACCCCTTTTCGAGACCGTCGGACACCCAGATTTGCCATGATTTATCCGCCCCCCGGCGTTACCTGTGAAGACGCTTGGTGCTCATCCTTTGGTTCTCGTGCTCGCGATCGGCCTCGTGACTCGCACTCGGCCCTCGTGCCCACGATCGGCTCTCGTGCTCGCGTTGTGGTGGCGACTGCTTTTCGAGTTGTGGTGGATTTCCTGACACAGTGTCAGGTCGTCAGGAGTTCAGGTAGGTGAGGACCGCGAGAACACGCCGGTGATCCCCGTCACTCTGGGACAGGCCCAGTTTCATGAAGATGTTGCTCACGTGCTTCTCGACCGCGCCGTCGCTGACCACGAGCTGTCGTGCGATCGCGGAGTTCGTCCGCCCCTCGGCCATGAGTCCTAGGACCTCCCGCTCGCGTGGCGTCAGCCCCGCGAGGACGTCCTGCTTGCGGCTGCGTCCGAGCAACTGCGCGACGACCTCGGGATCCAGCGCGGTGCCGCCGCGGGCCACGCGGACGACCGCGTCCACGAATTCCCTCACCTCGGCTACCCGGTCCTTCAGCAGATAGCCGACACCGTGACTGGAACCGGCGAGCAGTTCGGTGGCGTACTGCTCCTCCACGTACTGGGACAGCACGAGTACCCCGAGTCCCGGGTGCTGCTTGCGCAGCTGCACGGCCGCCTTCACGCCCTCGTCCGTGTGCGTCGGTGGCATCCGTACGTCCGCGACCACGACGTCCGGCAGCGCGTCCTGCGCCGCGAACTCCGTGATCGTCTTGATCAACGCCTCCCCGTCGCCGACTCCGGCGATCACCTCGTGCCCACGGTCGGTCAGCAACCGGGTCAGGCCCTCCCTGAGCAGCACTGAATCCTCGGCGATGACCACACGCACCCTGTCCTCCACGATTGCTCGGCCCCCCACGCTCGTACGTCAACCCCCAGCATTCCAGCATTTGGGACCAACTGAGGGTGGGTGAGGGAATCGTTGTCGGTCCGCGGCCCTGAGGGCGGAGCCCCCGGTCGCGGGAAGCGGTGGGTCCGGGGAGAGGAAACTCCCCGGACCCACCGCCAACATGAAGGAAACCGCTCACCCCCGCCAGGGCAGCTCCGCCGTGATGCGGGTCGGCCCGGCGGCAGGGGAGTCCACCACGAGGATCCCGTCGACCGCGTCGAGCCGCTCCGCCAGCCCCGCAAGCCCCGAGCCGGCGGCGACATCCGCACCGCCCACACCGTTGTCGACCACCTGGATCATGAGCCGGTTCTCGATCCGCCAGACATCGACGGAGGCCCGGGTGGCCCCCGAGTGCTTGCTGATGTTCTGCAGCAGCTCCGAGACGGTGAAGTACGCGATCCCCTCGATGGCCGGCGCCGGCCGGGCCGGCAGATCGACCTCGACCTGCACGGGAACCGTGCACCGGGACGCCACCGAGGACAGCGCGGCGTCCAGACCGCGGTCGGTGAGGACCGCGGGATGGATCCCGCGCGCCAGGTCCCGCAGCTCCTGAAGCGCCGTCTTCACCTCGCCGTGCGCCTCGCCCACCATCCGCGCCGCCGCCTGCGGATCCTCCGTGAGCTTCTCCTTCGCGAGCCCCAGATCCATGGCGAGGGCCACCAGCCGGGCCTGCGCGCCGTCGTGCAGATCGCGCTCGATGCGCCGCAGGTCGGCAGCCGCCGTGTCGATCACGACGCCCCGGTCCGACTCCAGCTCGACGACCCGCGTGGCCAGCTTCGACGGCCCGAGCAGACCGTGCACCAGCAGCCGGTCCACCTGCGTCAGTGCCCGCACGATCCACGGCGTGGCCATCGTGAGCAGCAGGCCCACCAGCGCGGTCACCGTGATCTCGAAGGGGTTGTCCAGATAGATGCTGTGCCCCTGGTCCCCGTACAGCTGGAGCCCGTCCTGCCCGCCGTAGACCGGGAACAGCCAGAACCACAGGGGGTACGTCAGCATCGCCCAGCCGTACGTCCAGAAGCTGATGGCCACCGAGAAGGCGAACACGGCCCAGGGGAAGTGCAGCACCGAGTACAGCAGGTGCCGCCAGGACGCGCCGCTCTTCAGCGTCGCGCCCATCCACGCCATCGCGCCCTGCTTCGACATCCGCAACGGCTCCGGCGCCGCGACGTCGAGCCCCAGCAGCGCGCGAGCCCTGGTCCGCTCCAGCGCGCCGAGACCGCGGCAGCCCGCGAGGGCGGCGGCGAGTACCGGGATGCCCAGGAACGTGACCAGCAGGCCCGCGCCGAGGGACGCCATCGTCACGGCGAAGGTGAACATGATGATGCTGATCGGCAGACTCAGCATCAGATACCCGAACTCACGCCAGCTGCGCGCCTCGATCGGCGCCCGCAGCGCGGCCGGGAGCAGGTGCCGCCGCTCCTCGGCGCCCTCCCCGCGGAAGCCGGGTCCGCCGTCCCACCCGTATCCCTGTCCGTACTCCGTGGCCATGGCCGCCGTCCGTTTCTACTCGTCCGCTGTTGTAACTCCACAGTGCTCGGTCCCGCGCAGCCGGGACATGGAGCGAGTCGGCGTCTTGGGGCGGGGGTTTTCCCTACCTTCTGGGGGCCGGGGCCCAAGTTGGGGTTGGGACTGGGGCCGCGGCCGGGCTTGAGGCTGGGTTCGGGGTACGGCTGAGGCTGTGCAGCGCGCCGGGCCCACGACGGTGGCCGGCATGAATACA
>NZ_JAPWHT010000745.1:0-2935 GCF_027270795.1 Streptomyces sp. ActVer | reverse complement strand
GCGCTTCACGCGCGCGGCGGAGGGCACCTGGTAGCCCGGCCCGACGGGGATGCGTACGCCAGACGCGTTGCCGCCCGTGGAGACGTCGAGCAGGTCCACGCCGTGGGCGGTCAGTTCGGCGGCGAAGCGGACAGTGTCGTCGGCCGTCCAGCCGTTCTCCTCCAGCCAGTCGGTGGCCGAGATACGGAAGAACAGCGGCTTGTCGTCCGGCCACACCTCGCGCACGGCGTCCACGACTTCGAGGGCGAAGCGCACACGGTTCTCGTACGAGCCGCCGTACGCGTCCGTGCGCCGGTTGGAGTGCGGGGAGAGGAACTCACCGACCAGGTAGCCGTGCGCGCCGTGGATCTCGGCGATCTCGAAGCCGGCGTCCAGCGCCCGCCGCGCGGCGTCGGCGAACTGGCCGACGATCTCCCGGATCCCGTCCACCGTCAGCTCGGTCGGCACGGGGTGGTTCTCGTCGAAGGCGACCGGGCTCGGTCCGAGCGGCTGCCAGCCGTACGCGTCCGGGCCGACGGGCGCGCCGCCCTTCCAGGGGCGGTCGGTCGAGGCCTTGCGGCCGCCGTGCCCGAGCTGGATCGCGGGGACCGTGCCCTGGGACACCAGGAACCGCGTGATCCGCCGGAACGCCTCGACCTGGGTGTCGTTCCAGATGCCCAGGTCGTACGGAGAGATCCGCCCCTCGGGGCTGACAGCGGTGGCCTCGACGATGATCAGGCCGGTCCCGCCGACGGCCCGCGCCGCGTAGTGCGCGAAGTGCCAGTCGTTCGGGGCGCCGGTCGCGGGGCCCTCGGGCGCGGCCGAGTACTGGCACATCGGCGGCATCCAGACCCGGTTCGGGACAGTCAGATCGCGCAGGGTGTAGGGCTCGAAGAGCGCGCTCACGGCGGACTCCAATTCGTGACGGGGCCGGGTTACGACTAGTACGATAGGCATCGTAGTACGGCGAGTGTCAAACTACGAGACCTCTCGTACAATGAAGTTCTCCGGAGACCTCAGACCTCAGATTTCCGGCCCCGACGGACTGGAGCCGCCGTGACGACCGCCGCCCCCGCCAGCAGCCGCGACCTCCCGCACCCCGAGCGCACGGAGATCCGGCTGGAAGCCGTGCTGCACGCGCTCTCCGACCCGATGCGGCTTTTGGTCGTGCGAGAGCTCGCCGCCGACGGCGACGAGCTCTCCTGTTCGCACTTCGACCTGCCCGTCACCAAGTCCACGACCACGCATCACTTCCGGGTGCTGCGGGAGGCGGGCGTGATCCGGCAGATCTACCGGGGCACCGCCAAGATGAACGGGCTGCGACGGGACGACCTAGACGACCTCTTCCCGGGGCTTCTCGACAGTGTCCTCGCCGCCGCCGTTCGCCAGGCCGTCCGCCTCGGGAGCGGCTGAACCGCCCTTCGAGGGAAGGTGGTTGAAGAGCAGGTTCAGCACGATCGCGGTGAGACAGCCCGCGCTGATACCGCTGTTCATCACCGTCTGGAACCAGTCGGGGAACTTCGCGTACACCGTCGGCACGCCGACCGGCAGCATCCCGATGGCGACCGAAACGGCCACCACCGTCAGGTTGTTGTTGCCCTTGAAGTCGACCTGGGCCAGTGTCCGCAGCCCGCTCGCGGCGACCGTGCCGAACATGACCAGGCCCGCGCCGCCGAGCACCGGAGCCGGTATGGCCGCGACCACCGCGCCCAGCTTGGGCAGCAGGCCGAGCAGGACGAGGATGCCGCCGGCGGTGGCGACCACCCAGCGGCTGCGGACCCGTGTCATGCCGACGAGACCGACGTTCTGCGCGTACGCCGTGTACGGGAACGTGTTGAAGACACCGCCGAGGACCGTGGACAGGCCGTCCGCGCGCAGACCGTCGGCGAGCGTACGGGGCTCGATCCTCCGGTCGGTCATCTCGCCGACCGCGATGAAGTCACCGGTCGTCTCAGTCATCGTCACCAGGGCCACGACCAGCATCGAAGCGATCGCCGACGCCTCGAACGTGGGGGCGCCGAAGTGGAACGGCGTGCTGATGCCGAGCCAGTCCGCGTTCCCGACCCCGTCGAAGTCCGTGAAGCCGAACGGCACGGCCACCGCGAGCCCCACCGCGATGCCGAGCAGCACCGCGATCCGGCTCAGGAAGACCGGCGCGAACCGCTGCACGGCGAGCACGACCGCCAGGACGAAGGCCGCGAGCGCGAGGTTCTTCGGCTCACCGAAGTCCGCTGAACCCACCCCGCCGGCCGCCCAGTTGCCCGCCACCGGCAACAGCGAGAGTCCGATGATCAGGATCACCGTGCCCGTGACGAGCGGCGGGAAGAACCGCAGCAGCTTCCCGAAGACCGGCGCCAGCAGGATGATCGCCAGCCCGGCGACGATCACCGACCCGTAGATCGCGGGCAGTCCGCCGCCGCCCGTGCCGATCAGCACCATCGGCGACACGGCCGCGAAGGTGCAGCCCTGCATGATCGGCAGCCGCACGCCGAAGCGCCAGAAGCCGACGCACTGGATGAGGGTCGCGATGCCGCACAGCAGCAGGTCGGCCGTGATCAGGTACGCCATGTCCGCCGGCGACAGCTTCATCGCGCTGCCGACGATCAGGGGGACGGCGACCGCGCCCGCGTACATCGCGAGTACGTGCTGCAGACCGAAGGCGGCGAGGTGGCGGACTGGTGGGACCTCGTCCACGGGGTGCACTTGCCGTGCGGGGGTGGGGGTTGGGGTTGCCATGGGCACTCCAGGAGCGGCGGGGAGGTGGGGACTGCCTCAGACCGTAAGCCGGTTGAACAGTTTGTTGATTTCTGGTCTGTTGCCGCCAGGTGTCATGCCCCTTGGGGCATGGTCCACTCTCGGGAGGGCTCCGGAGAGGTTCTGCGTCGCCTGCGGGCCGTCAGGGGCTGGTCGCGCCCACGCGGCGGAGCCGCAAAATGTCACAGCCCCGCGCCCCTTA
>NZ_JAPWHT010000744.1:0-2959 GCF_027270795.1 Streptomyces sp. ActVer | reverse complement strand
GCCTCCGCGGCAGCGGTCGCCGCCGTCGCCGCCGTCGCCACCGCGGCCGCCTCGCGCAGCACCGTCCGCGACTTCCGCGCAGTCCGCAGCGCATCCCACGTGAGCAGCGACAACGCGGCCCACACCAGTGCGAACCCGGCCCACCGCTCGGCGGGCATCGCCTCGTGGAAGTACAGGATGCCGAGCAGGAACTGCAGCACGGGTGCCAGGTACTGCAGCAGTCCCAGCGTCGACAGCGGCACCCGGATCGCCGCCGCCCCGAAGCACACGAGCGGCACCGCGGTCACCACACCGGTCGCGGCCAGCAGCGCCGCGTGCCCGGCGCCCTCGCCGCCGAAGGTCGCGTCGCCCCGGGACGACAGCCACAGCAGATAGCCGAGCGCGGGCAGGAACTGGATCGCGGTCTCCGCGGCCAGCGATTCGAGACCGCCGAGGTTGAGCTTCTTCTTCACCAGCCCGTACGTCGCGAAGGAGAAGGCGAGGCAGAGGGAGATCCACGGCGGTTGGCCGTACCCGATGGTCAGTACGAGCACCGCGGCGAAGCCGATGCCGACCGCCGCCCACTGCGCGGGCCGCAGCCGCTCCTTCAGGAGCAGGACGCCCATCGCGATGGTGACGAGCGGGTTGATGAAGTAGCCGAGGGACGCCTCCACCACATGGCCGGCGTTCACGGCCCAGATGTAGACGCCCCAGTTGACCGTGATGGTGGCCGCCGCGACGGTGATCAGGCCCAGTCTGCGCGGCTGCCGCAGCAGTGGACCGGCCCAGGCCCAGCGCCGCATCACCACGAGCGCGATCACCACGATGCCGAGGGACCACACCATGCGGTGGGCGAGGATCTCCGCCGCTCCCGCGGGTTCGAGGAGCGGCCAGAACAGGGGAACGAGCCCCCACATGCCGTACGCCGCGAAGCCGTTCAGCAGACCGATCCGCTGCTCGCCCTTGGAATCCAGACCTATGTGCTGTTCGCCCTTGGACTCCACCGGCACGGCCCCTCCCTCTCACCACGCTGCGGACGCGCGGCGTCCGAACCACGCGCAACCTCCAAGAAGGTAGCGCCGAGCACCCCCGCCTGTCATGCCCGTATCGCCATACGGTCATTACAAACGGGGGTGCTTCCGGCGAGGCGTGAACGGGGGTGCTTCCCGCGGGTCGCGAACGGGAGTGCTTCCGGTGGGTCGGAGGTCAGCCCTTCAGCGCCGCCGCGATCGACTCCGCGATCGGCGTGGTCGGCCGGCCGGTCAGCCGGGACAGGTCACCGGTGGCGACGACCAGCTCGCCCTTCTCGATCGACGCGTCGACGCCGGCCAGGATCGCGGCGAAGGGCTCGGGCAGCCCGGCGCCGGTCAGGATGTCCTTGAACGCCTCGACGGGGACGGAGTTGTAGGCGATCTCCTTGCCGGACGCCTTGGCCACCTCGGCCGCGTACTCGGCGAAGCCCCACGCGGTGTCGCCGCCCAGCTCGTACGTCTTGTTCTCGTGGCCCTCACCGGTCAACACGGCCACGGCGGCGGCCGCGTAGTCCGCGCGGGAGGCCGAGGAGACCTTGCCCTCACCGGCGGCCTGGACGACGGCGTTGTACTCAAGGACCGGGGCCAGGTTCTCGGTGTAGTTCTCGTTGTACCAGCCGTTGCGCAGCAGGGCGTACGTCACGCCGGACTCCAGGATCGCCGCCTCGGTGCCGCGGTGGTCGTCGGCCAGTGCGGCGGACAGGCTGCCGGGGGCGCTGGTGTACGCGAGGAGCGCGACGCCGGCGGCCTTGGCGGCGTCGAGGACGACCTTGTGCTGGGCTACGCGGCCCTTGTCGAACTCGTTGCCCGAGATGAGCAGCACCTTGTCGCCTGCGGAGAAGAGGCCGTCGAAGGTCTCGGGGGCGTTGTAGTCGGCGATCGCGAGCTTCACGCCGCGGGCCGCGAAGTCCGCCGCCTTCTCCTCGCTGCGGACGACGGCCGTGATCCGGTCGGCCGGGACCTTCTCCAGCAGTCCCTCGATGACGAAACGGCCGAGGTGTCCAGTGGCTCCGGTGACGACGATGCTCATGGTGGAAACAACTCCTTGTGGGGTGGGTACGCCACTAACCATAGGAGTGGCACTAACTCTGCGAAAGTACCCACTTTGAAGTAAGGTACTGGCATGGCCGTAAGTGATTCTGC
Organism: Streptomyces sp. ActVer; assembly: GCF_027270795.1. Taxonomy (NCBI): domain Bacteria; kingdom Bacillati; phylum Actinomycetota; class Actinomycetes; order Kitasatosporales; family Streptomycetaceae; genus Streptomyces; species Streptomyces sp. ActVer. The sequence goes on along the minus strand of NZ_JAPWHT010000744.1, from coordinate 806 downwards.
AGTGAGTGCTTCCACAGCGACCGGCGGTGCCGTGGCAACCGGCGGTTCCCGCGCTGCCGGGGCAGCGGGCAGTCCCGCGCTGACCACCAAGTGGAGCGTCGAGGGCGAGGCGATGTGCCCGTACCGCCTCGTTCTGGAGCACGTCACCAGCCGCTGGGGCGTCCTCGTCCTGATCGTCCTGCTGGAGCGCCCGTACCGCTTCAGCGAGCTGCGGCGCGCGATCGGCAGGGTCAGCGAGAAGATGCTCACCCAGACCCTGCAGACCCTGGAGCGCGACGGGCTCGTGAACCGGGACGCCAAGCCGGTCATCCCGCCGCGCGTCGACTACTCGCTCACGGACCTGGGCCGCGAGGCCGCCGACCAGGTGAAGGCGCTCGCGGGCTGGACCGAGCAGCGGATGGACGCGGTACTGGAGGCGCGCCAGACGTACGACGAGCTGAGGGCCCGCCAGGCAAACGGTGAGGCCCGGGCCTGAAGAGCCCGGGCCTCACCGAATCCGTACGACGGTGTCGGTGTCAGCCGACGACCGTCCAGGTGTCCCCGCCCGCGAGCAGTGCCGACAGGTCGCCCTTGCCGTTCTGTTCGATGGCCGCGTCGAGCTGGTCGGCCATCTGGGTGTCGTAGACCGGGCGGTCGACGGCCCTCAGGACGCCGATCGGCGTGTGGTGCAGTGTGTCCGGGTCGGCGAGCCGGGAGAGCGCGAACGCCGTGGTGGGGGAGGCGGAGTGCGCGTCGTGGACGAGGATCTGCGGCTCGTTCTCCGGGGTGACGGTGACGACCTTCAGGTCGCCGGTCACGGCGTCGCG
>NZ_JAPWHT010000743.1:0-2969 GCF_027270795.1 Streptomyces sp. ActVer | reverse complement strand
TCTCCCCGTCGCCCTCCAGGCCGGCCCCGGAGGCGAGCGCGTCCAGCCACTCGGTCTCGGTGCCGGGGGCGGCCGGCAGCAGCGTGCCGCCCGCCTTCTCCAGGCCGCGGGTCGCGTGCGTGGCCAGCGAGAAGGTCTTCTGCCCGTGTCCCCGCCAGGCCTTGCGCAGCCTCAGGAAGACACCGGGCGCCTCCTCCTCGGACTCGAATCCGGTGAGCAGGACGGCGGGTGCCTTCTCCAGTGCGGTGTACGTGACGCCCGTACCGTCGAGGTCCCGTCCGCGTCCGGCTACCCGGGCGGCCAGGAAGTCGGCCTCCTCGCCGCTGTGCACGCGCGCGCGGAAGTCGATGTCGTTCGTGTCGAGGGCCACGCGCGCGAACTTGCTGTACGCGTAGGCGTCCTCGACGGTCAGCCGGCCGCCGGTGAGGACACCGGCCCGGGAGCGGGCGGCAAGCAGCCCCTGGGCCGCGGCCTCCAGGGCCTCCGGCCAGGAAGCGGGCTCCAGCTCACCGGACTCGCCGCGCACCAGGGGGGTCTGCAAGCGGTCCCGCTGCTGGGCGTAGCGGAAGCCGAACCGCCCCTTGTCGCAGAGCCACTCCTCGTTGACCTCGGGGTCCGGGGAGGCGAGGCGCCGCATGACCTTGCCGCGCCGGTGGTCGGTGCGGGTCGCGCAGCCGCCGGAGCAGTGCTCGCACACCGAGTGCGACGAGACGAGGTCGAACGGCCGGGAGCGGAAGCGGTACGCCGCCGAGGTCAGCGCGCCGACCGGGCAGATCTGGATCGTGTTCCCGGAGAAGTACGACTCGAAGGGGTCGCCCTCACCGGTGCCGACCTGCTGGAGCGCGCCCCGCTCGATCAGCTCGATCATCGGGTCGCCCGCGATCTGGTTGGAGAACCGGGTGCAGCGGGCGCACAGCACACAGCGTTCGCGGTCGAGCAGCACCTGTGTGGAGATCGGGACGGGCTTCTCGTACGTGCGCTTCTTGCCCTCGAAGCGGGACTCGGAGTGGCCGTGCGACATGGCCTGGTTCTGCAGGGGGCACTCGCCGCCCTTGTCGCAGACCGGGCAGTCCAGCGGGTGGTTGATGAGCAGAAGCTCCATCACACCCTTCTGGGCCTTCTCGGCGACAGGAGAGGTGAGGTGGGTCTTGACGACCATCCCGTCCGTGCAGGTGATCGTGCAGGACGCCATGGGCTTGCGCTGGCCCTCGACCTCGACGATGCACTGACGGCAGGCGCCGGCCGGGTCGAGGAGCGGATGGTCGCAGAAGCGGGGGATCTCGATGCCGAGCTGTTCGGCCGCGCGGATGACCAGGGTGCCCTTGGGCACGCTGATCTCGACGCCGTCGATGGTCAGCGAGACGAGATCCTCCGGCGGAACCGCAGCCTCCCCGCCTCCGGAGGGAGCGCTCGTGGTTACCGTCATGCGTTCACCTCCGTGTGCTTTTCCTTGTCGGCCCAGGCCGTCGACTTGGCGGGGTCGAAGGGGCAGCCCCGGCCGGTGATGTGCTCCTCGTACTCCGCGCGGAAGTACTTGAGCGAGGAGAAGATCGGCGAGGCGGCGCCGTCGCCGAGGGCGCAGAAGGACTTGCCGTTGATGTTGTCGGCGATGTCGTTCAGCTTGTCGAGGTCGGACATGACGCCCTTGCCGGCCTCGATGTCGCGCAGCAACTGCACGAGCCAGTACGTCCCTTCGCGGCAGGGCGTGCACTTGCCGCAGGACTCGTGGGCGTAGAACTCGGTCCACCGCGTGACGGCACGGACGACGCAGGTCGTCTCGTCGAAGCACTGGAGTGCTTTTGTGCCGAGCATGGAACCCGCGGCGCCCACTCCTTCGTAGTCAAGAGGGACGTCGAGGTGCTCGTCGGTGAACATCGGGGTCGAGGAGCCGCCCGGCGTCCAGAACTTGAGGCGGTGCCCCTTCCGGATGCCGCCGCTCATGTCGAGGAGCTGACGGAGTGTGATGCCGAGCGGGGCCTCGTACTGGCCGGGGCTGGTGACATGGCCGCTGAGGGAGTAGAGCGTGAAGCCCGGGGACTTCTCGCTTCCCATCGACCGGAACCATTCTTTGCCCTTGTGGAGAATCGCGGGAACCGACGCGATGGACTCGACGTTGTTCACAACAGTCGGACAGGCATAGAGGCCCGCGACCGCAGGGAAAGGGGGACGAAGTCGCGGCTGTCCACGGCGGCCTTCGAGCGAGTCGAGCAGCGCGGTCTCCTCACCGCAGATGTACGCGCCCGCGCCCGCGTGCACGGTGAGCTGGAGATCCAGTCCGCTGCCCAGGATGTTCTCGCCCAGGTATCCCGCCGCGTAGGCCTCGCGTACGGCCTCGTGCAACCGCCTGAGCACGGGGACTACTTCACCACGCAGGTAAATGAAGGCATGCGACGACCGGATCGCATAACAGGCGATGACAATGCCCTCAATGAGGCTGTGCGGGTTCGCGAAGAGAAGCGGGATGTCCTTACAAGTGCCCGGCTCTGATTCGTCGGCGTTGACAACTAGATAGTGAGGCTTTCCATCACCCTGGGGAATGAACTGCCACTTCATTCCGGTGGGGAATCCCGCGCCGCCGCGGCCGCGAAGACCGGAGTCCTTCACATACGCGATGAGGTCGTCCGGCGACATCGCGAGCGCCTTGCGCAGGCCCTCGTACCCGTCGTGCCTCCGGTACACGTCCAGCGACCAGGACTTGTCCTCGTCCCAGAAGGCGGACAGCACGGGTGAGAGCAGCTTCTCGGGGCTGCTCTCTCCGCCGGTCTCCGGCTGGGAGGTGCCCCCGTATTGAGTGGACAAGGTCATCACTCCCCCTCCTCGGCAGTGGGCCCGGCCGGGTGGGACGGGTCGGAGGCCGACGTGTCCTGCGGTGCGTCGTGCGAACTGAGGTGCTCGGACGGGGACGGGTCGTGCGGCGGCTCGTCCTGGGGAGCGCCGGACCCTCGCGGGTGCACCACGCGCGCGGGGCC
>NZ_JAPWHT010000742.1:0-2983 GCF_027270795.1 Streptomyces sp. ActVer | reverse complement strand
CGGTCTTGCCGCCGACGACCCGGAACCAGCCGCCGCCCGACGAACCGCCGGTCATGGTGCAGCCGATGCGGTACATCGTCGGCAGGCTCGGGCTGAGCGAGAGGCGGCCCGGCCGGTCGACGCACTTGTGCATGATCAGACCGTTGTACGGAGGCGCCGCCGGGTAACCCCAGGCGCCCATCGTGCCCGCGTCCGCCGCGGCGGGGGTGGAGAAGTCCACGTCCAGAGCCGTACCGACGGTCTCCTCAAGGGACTTGGAGCCCGACTCCGGCTTCACGTGCAGCACCGCGTAGTCGTACGCGGCACCCTCGCCGCCCGACTCCGAACCGCCCTGGATCCACTCGTTCGAGGTGGACGCCCAGTCCGCCCAGTACTGGCCGTACGGGGAGATCTCCTGCTGCGTCGCGTTGGCCAGCTCGGCCTCGGACTTGCCGAGGTCGTTGTAGGCGGGCACGAAGGCGATGTTGCGGTACCAGCCGCCGCCACCGCCCGCGTGGACACAGTGGCCGGCGGTCCACACGAGGTTGGACTTCCCTGGGTTGCGCGGGTCCTTGACGACCGTGCCGGAGCAGACCATCGAGCCCTCGGGGGAGTCGAAGAAGACCTTCCCGACCGGGGCGGCGTTGTCGTGGTACGGGGTCTCTTCACGCGTCGCGGTGACCGGGGCCGGCGCCGGGTTGCTCACGCCCTGGTCGGCCGAGGCGTCCTTCGCGGAGATCGTCTTGTCCGGGTCCTTGGCGGACTTCATCCGCTCGGGCTTCCAGAGGCCCTCGATCACCGGGTTGACGAAGTCCTCGGCCTCAGTGAGCCACTTGTCCTTGTCCCAGTTCTTCCATTCGCCGTCCTTCCAGTCGTCGACATCGATGCCGTGCTCCTTGAGCTTGTCGGCGATGTCGGCCGGAATTTCGAGCTTGTCGCCGCCGGAGGCCTCGGAGCCGGTGGCGGCCGGCTTGTCGGCGGCGTTGTCGCCGCCCGACTCGCAGGCGGTGGCGGTGAGCGTCAGAGCCGCGGCCAGCCCGGCGGCGGCGAGGACGCGGCGTCGCCCGCGCATCCCCGAGAAGGACGGACGTGTGGAACGCATGATGTTGTTACCCCCGATTGAACGTGCAGCTTTCGTCTGCGGGTCAGGCGCGAAGAGCGCGAAGAAGGCTCTCCGTGGAGCCCGTGTCACCCCACTATGCCCGGGGAGTCAGGGACGAACGGCGGCCGAGTGGTGAAGGTTTCCGTGAGGCCCACCATGCCGCCGTCCGTCCCTGTGCCGCTACTGCTGTACGGCTGCGGCTGCGCCGCCATTGCCGCGTCGCTACTGCTGCGCCGCGAACTTCTTGCTCACCGCGTCGTAGATCCCCTTGGCCTCCGTGCCCAGGTGCGGGCCCGCGAGCCAGCCCGCGGTCACCGGGCCGATCGAGGTGTTGGACACCAGCGCCGGCTTGCCGTCCGAACCCGCCGCGACCCAGCCGCCGCCCGACGAACCGCCGGTCATGGTGCAGCCGATGCGGTACATCGTCGGCTGGAACTCGGCGATCGAGAGCCGGCCCGGCTTGTCCGCGCACTGGAACATGGTCTCCCCGTCGAACGGCTTCGCCGCCGGGTAGCCGGTCGCGGTGATGTCCCCGACCTCCGAGACGGCCGGAGCGTTGAAGTCCACCGGGAGCGCCGAACCGACGGTCTCCTCAAGGGACTTGCCCCCGCTGCCCTTCTCCGGCGTCACATGAATGACCGCGAAGTCGTACGAGGCACCGTCGCCGCCCGTCGCGCCACCCTGCTCGATCCACTGGTCCGAGGTCTGGGCCCAGTCGGCCCACCAGAGACCGTACGGAGCGACCTCTTCCTTGGTGGCGGTCGCGAGCTCCGCCGCCGACATGGCGTCGTTGTTGTACGACGGCACGAAGGCGATGTTGCGGTACCAGCCGCCCTTCTTGCCGGCGTGCACACAGTGGCCCGCGGTCCACACGAGGTTGGACTTGCCGGGGTTGGCCGGGTCCTCGACCACGGTCGCCGAGCAGACCATCGTGCCCTCGGGGGAGTCGAAGAACACCTTGCCCGCCTCGGGCGCGTTCTCGTGGTACGCCGCCGGGACGGACTTCGCCTCCACGGGCGCCGGCTCCGGGTCGGTCACGCCCTGGTCACCCGAGAGGTCGTTCTCGTCGACACCCTTGCCCTGGTCCGGGTCCTCGGCCTCGCGCATGCGGTCCGGGTCCCACAGGTCCTTGATGATCGGGTTGATGTAGTCCCCGGCCTCGCGCAGCCAGTCGTCCTTGTCCCAGTTCTTCCAGGCGCCGCCCTTCCACTGGTCGATGTCGATCCCGCGCTCTTTGAGCCTGTCCTTGATGTTGTCCGGGATCTTGATCTTGCCGTCGCCGGCCGCGGACGCCGACGCCTCCGCGCCCGCGTTGGTGTCCTCTTCCGAACCGCAGGCGGTGGCGGTCAGCGCCAGCGCGGTGGCCAGTCCGACCGCGGCCAGCATGGGGGAGGTTCTGCGGCGCGAGCTCCTCCCTCGACGGGCGGCGAAGAGCGGGCGTATGGGTCGCATGGTGTGACTCCCCCTGGAGGTGAACGAACAACTCTGTGCTGCCACATGGGACTTCGTACGGATCCGGTGACCCGGATGTGTCCGACGTGGACCGTGGGTGCTGATCAGCGGGAATTCGCTGAACGGCACCACAGACTATGGCGTTGCTGTGGGGGACTTCCGACGGAACCGCAACGGTTCCGTCACGGCAAGGATCTTCGCCCCACCGTTGCCCCTCGCGGTCCTCGTCGTTGGTACGTACGGGGGACGTTCCGGCTGCGTTCATTCCCTGTCGCCTCCCACCGGGCGGCCGAGCAACTCGCCTCTTCTGGACAGCGGGAGGACCGACAGACGTGGCTGTGACCGAGTCTGCGCCTGAGACGGCGCCCGCGATGCCCGAGGCCGCGGGGGCGCGCGCGACACCGGAGAACGGCGGGGCGCGCGCGGCGCACGAAGGGATCCTGCGGCGCC
>NZ_JAPWHT010000741.1:0-2991 GCF_027270795.1 Streptomyces sp. ActVer | reverse complement strand
GGGTTGACCCCGTTGACCTGCGGCGACTCGGTTGGATGGCAAGGACTGGGAGCGACTGTGTTCCCTGTCGAAGGACAGCAGTTCGCCGGGGGCAGACAGGAAAGATCACGGAAAGACTGGCCAACGTGCGTGAGGGCATGTCAACCTAGACGACCTTGCAAGAAACCCCAGGTCAGAGAGGTGATTGCCTGTGACCGTAGCGCCCGTGGGCTCCGGTTTCGCTACCACCGTTGAAGCCCTGCGGCTGCGTGAGTGGCAGCTCGGACCCGGCCAGCCCACGCTGGTGATGGACCAGTTCTCCGCAGAGGACTTCCACCTGATTGTGGACGACCGTGCGGACGTGCACGTCAGCTCGAGGGACGGCCGGTTCTACCTCGGTTGGTTCCCGCTCGGCCGTCCCGGTACGGACGGTGAGGGATGGAAGATCGCTGTGTCCGGCACGGCCAAGGTGCGTGGTTACCACCTGTCGTTCGACGTCGAGACGCCGGCCGACATCGTCGCCGCCGCCGTGGCGCGTGTGCTGGAGACCTCACGTCGTGTACGACAGCGCGCCCACGAGTAGTTCTCGCCCGGACGGCCGGTCAGATGTCGGGCCCTGCCCTTTTCACCGCTCACTGTTTCCGCTCACCCCAGGAGGCTGTTCGTGACGACCCCGGAGATGACCGTCGGTGATCTCATCGACCTGCTGTCCGCCTGCGACCGGGATGCTCCGGTCCGACAGGCCATGAACCCCTTCTTTCCGATGGCGCACCGCCTGGCGCAGGTCGTGCAGTCCGTGGATGAGACCGGCCGGACCGTCGTCTACCTCGCCGAGGGGCGGGACGAGGACGCACAGCTCGGACATCTGCCGCCCGAGGTCGCCATCGCCCTGACCTGGCAGGGCCCCGTCCAGGCACCCCCGCGCCGCCCCCGCCGCCGTGCCGGCGGCAACTAGACCCGCACCGACCCCTTGGAGGCGCCCCTGTACCCCGACTTCCCGCCCGACCCGTCCATTCCGCCCGGCGGCCAGCCCGCGTTCTGGGTCGGCCCCCGGCATCTGGCCGGTGACGACGGGTGCCTCTACGACGGCGTTGCCGACACGCTCTCCGGTCTGGGCTGGACGAGCCTGACGATTGTCCGCGGACGTCATGAGCCGGACGAGGAACCCCAGGACCGCCAGGTCCTGCGCAGCACCGTTCTGCACATCAGCTCCGACACCCTCCGATGGGCGCAGTGGAGCCTGGCGGACGAGCCGTTCCACCTGGGAGACCTGCCGATCGCCTGGCAGATCTCCGCCCGCGCGGACACCAGCAGCCCGCTCGCGTCGTGGTCGTGCTACTTCACCACCGACGTCCCAGGCGAGGCTGTGGCCGACTTCCTCGTCGCGCTCGACGCCCGAGAGCAGCCCGCCGTGCCGTTCGCCGGACCCGAACTGGTCCTCGACGCCGTAGCCGCACACGGCTGGCTCCGCGACATCGACCAGCCCGACGCGGCAGCGACAGACCCGACGTTCACCTCGCACATCAGCCTCGGCGAGGTACCGCCCCTCATCCAGGACGCCGACCCGCGCGCCCTGACGACCGAGGCCGACGAGCCAGGACCAGTCGGATGGCAGGCATGGGCCGAGCCCGCGCTCGGCGCCCCCTGCCTGTGGGCGGCCTCCTTCGGAGCCAGCGCCCCGCACGACCTCGTGGCAGCTTTCGCCACTTCCCTCAGCTCGACCGCACCGGTCCTGCGCCGGGTGCTGCCCGAGGCCACCCGGGAGCGACTGCTGCGGGCGCCGGCCTAGCCATCGACGGCGCACCTAACCAGACGGAAGAAACCCGGTCCCCGAACAGGGGCCGGGCTTCTGGTATTTCCCTCCGGGGCTCGGGCGAGCCATCGAGTCGGAGGACGGCGACCGGGGCGACGAGTACAGGGTGTCGGGCCTGCCCGGCACTGGTGATCGTCTCCGGCCCCAAGGCGGGGAAGTGCGGTGAAGCGGGGGTCTGCTCGGTGTATTGAAGCGGATCGGGTGATGTCGGTTGATTGCCTGACAGGTAGCGGCTGGGTCCGATAGATGGGTGCACATGGACGACTCCACGCCTGGTGAACGCACTCCCGCAGATGGCGAGCCCGCGCCCTCTGACGAGAAGGCGAAGAGCTGGTACGCGAAGCACAAGCCGAAGATCCGCGTCATGGGCGGCGTGACTCTGAGCGTAAGTCTGGCCGTGGTCGCTTACCTCGCAAGGCAGGGCTCCACAAGGCATGAGGTCGAGGACATCGCGGATTACGAACCGGCCTCCGACGATGAAGCTACGGAGCAACTTCGCCAGTCCTCGCCTGCCCCTGACCACGACCCCTTCCTCCGAAGGCTCCCTCCCGGTCAGCACGCCAGCGAAGAGGCCAAGGCGAGGTATAGGGAGTTGACGGGGAACGAGCTTCCTGACGGTTACACCGTGGTTCGCCGCTGGATGTACGGAACCGCAGCCTGACCACCGCACTGGTGTCCGTCAAAGCGGAACAAGCACAGCACTGCTGCCCCCGACCGTCCTGGTCGGGGGCAGCAGTGGTGTCGGGGCCTGTCAGCTGGCTGCCGTGGCCTTGGTGAGGGCCTTGTCGAGGTGGCGGTCGACGAGGGCCGGGGAGCCGGAGACGATCAGCAGCAGGCTGCCGTCGCGGATCGCGGTCTGCTTGACCACGGTGCTCCGTCCTCCGGCGGAGAACGTCAGGAGCTGGCTCCACTGCTCGTCACCGAGGCCGTGGGGCGCGGGCAGCTTCTGCGAAGCGATGTCGATCGGGGTGCCGCCCGCGACGACCTGGTAGGTAGGACATCCGGTCATGGCGTCGAAGATCCGGCCGATGCCGTCGGACAGCTTGGTCGCGCCGTCGCTGTACAACTCCTCCGAGAACTCCGAGGAGCTGCCGCCGTAGGTGAAGGCCGTCTTCGCTTTGCGGGGGAAGGTGAGCGTGGCGCCGGTGGCCGCGTCGCCGCCCAGTTCGCTCAGGGCTGGGCAGCCGATGACGGTGACG
>NZ_JAPWHT010000740.1:0-2996 GCF_027270795.1 Streptomyces sp. ActVer | reverse complement strand
TCCCGGAGGCCGAGCTGGTGGGTGAGCTCGTGCACCATCTGCACCGGGGCCGCGTCCGCCCACCAGGTGACCTGATCCATGGCCTGATCCCGGCCGGTCAGATTCACGGTCAGGTGGGGAGCCTTGTCCGGAGCCGGGTCCGGACCGAGCTGGTCCAGATCGACGTACTCGACGGTTACGTGCAGCAGGTCGCCGTTGGGCAGGCGGTAACCGGGACTGTTCAGGAACTCCGCTACACCCGTGTCGAGTTGGGCGAAGGCGTGCGCGGGCAGGCCGTCCGTGCCGCGCATCGCGACGCGGACGGTGAGGTCGGTGACCGGGTCGCCGTCGTACGTGAACCGCCGCGCGTCGAAGCCCGACCGCACCACGAACCGCGGCCGGCTGTCCCGCGATCCCCCGGGCCGTCGCGCGCCGACCGGTGGCGTCCGCGGGGCTGTGCCGGTGCTGCTCCCGGGCAGGTGCGGGCGTGCTTCGCCGGTCTCGGTGCTGCTCTGCACCAGCGCGGCGGTCTGGATGCTGTCGCCCTGGTTGTTGAACGCGACGCTGCTGCCCAGCCCCAGGAAGCTGCCCGTGACGTTGTACCAGCTCTTGTCAGCCGGCAGCAGCCTGTTGACGGGACTGTCGTCCGCCAACCGCGCCGCGAACTGCTCCTTGTAGGCGTTGTAGACCTTCGCCGTGTACCGCGGCTCCCAAGCGGCGTCCTTGCGCTTGTCGTTGGTCAGCGCGATCGTCGCCAGGTCCATCAAGTAGGTGTCGATCAGATCCGTAACGTCCTTGGACTTCGCGCCTTCCTCACCTACGCGTGCGTCCTCCGCCAGCACCTCGGCCATCTTGAGCACGATGTCCCGGTAGGTCCGATGCCGCGTACTGCTCGGGAAGGCCGCCATGATGTGGTCCGCCTGACAGGCGCCCTCGGTGTTCATCGTGCGCAGCGGAGTCAGGTGCGTCAGGCCCGGAACGGGCAGATCGACTCCGGCGAACATCCCCTCCTCGTCCCGGATACCCGTGTTCTGGGAGGCCAGCGGGTGCAGCCCGATCTCATGGGCCAGCATCCCCATGACGTAACCCGTGTCGTACTTCTCGAAGTAGTAACTCGCCAGGTTGATCTGGACGCCCTCGTCACCGAGGTCGATCACGTCCGCTGGCGTCTCGGTCGTCCGCACGTGCAGCGTGATACGGACCGGACGGCCGTTGACGTAGTCGCGGATCGTGTCGTGCTTGCGCAGCAGCTCGATGATCCGGACCGCCTTGTCGCGGTACTTCTCGTCCGTGTGCTTCAGGTTGGTGAACTCGTAGTTCCCCGACTTGAAGGGGGTGAGCGCAGGATCCACCGCCGTGGGCGCGGGCGCGTTGTTCGGGTTCTGCGGCATGCGGGCCGGGACGCCGGTGGCCGTCGTCCCGTCGGTGTTGCTCTGGGGCAGCCTGGGGCGCGCCTCGCCGGGCTGACCAGCGGTGTCGGCGGCGGGCTGCGCCGGAGCGGGCCGTTGGATGCTGTCGCCGCGGTTGTTGGTCCCGACGTTGGCGGCCAGCGTCGCGAAGTCTCCCAGTACGCCGAACCTGCCCTTGTCCGCGGGCAGCAGGGCACGGACCGGGCTGTCCTGGGCGAGGTGTGCGGCCAGTTGAGCCTTGTAGGCGTTGTAGACCTTCGCCGTGTAGTTGGGGTCCCTGATCGCACGCGCCCGGTGGTCGTTGGTGACCGCGATGGAGGCGAGGTCCATCAGGTACGTGTCGATCAGGTCGGTGACGTCCTTGGGCTTGGCGCCCGCCACCCCGACCCGCGCGTGCTGCGCGAGCACCCCTGCCATCTCCAGGACGATGTCGCGGTAGATGCCGTGCCGGATGCTGTGGGGGAAGGCCGCCATGATGTGGTCTTCCTGGCCGGCACCGATGGTGTTCATGAAGCGCGGCGGGTTCAGGTTCTCCAGCCCCGGCACCAGGAGGGGCATCTCCCGGTACAGGTCCTCCTCCTCCGGGATCCTCGTGTTGCGGGACGCGAGGGGGTGCAGCCCGATCTCATGGGCCAGCATCCCCATGACGTAACCCGTGTCGTACTTCTCGAAGTAGTAGCTCGCCAGGTTGATCTGGACGCCCTCGTCGCCCAGGTCGATCACATCGGCCGGGGTTTCCGTCGTGCGCACGTGCAGAGTGATCCGTACAGGGCGGCCGTCGACGTAGTTCTTGATCGTGCTGTGCTCGTCGAGCAGCTCGATGATCCGCACCGCCTTGTCGACGTACCGGTCCGTCTGGTTCAGGTTCGTGAACTCGAAGTTCCCCAGCTTGAAGGGGCGCAGGACCGACTCCGGCGCGACGGGCGTGGTGGCGGGTGCCGTCCCCGAACTCATCGGCACGTTCGAGTCCATGGTCGGCACGTTCGAGTCCGTGGGCACGTTCGTGTCCGTGTCCCTGCCGGACAGCGTGCTCAGCTCGTACGCCTCCTCCTCCTGGAGTCCCGGGAGGTTGCTGCCCGTCGGTGACGGCGGCAGCGGCGGAAGAGTGGCCGGGTCTTCGAGGACCGGCCCCTGCGTAGCCGGATCCTGGGTCACCGGATCCTGCAAGGCGGGGTCGTGTATTGGCGGGACCGACAAGATGGTGTCGACGGGCGTTGTGACCTGCCCATCGGTATCCGTCCCGGGAGCCTTCGGTTCCGGAGCGGCCTTCTGCTCGGAACCCTTCTTCCCGGTGTCCTTCGGTTTCGGCGCCTTCGAGTCCTTCGACTCAGGGGCCTTCGTGTCCTTGGAATCGGGAACCTTGGGATCGGGAACCTTCGGCGCAGGGGCCGGGGTGTGGAGGCTCACCGGCACGAAGTCGCCACCGCGTCGCCGGAGCCGGATGTGCGGGCCGCTGTCGCCGCCCGGCCCCGCGTACGTGTGGAAAGTCCCGTTCTCCTCGATCAGCGTGACCGTCGCGCCGGTCGCGGCGGCGGCCCACTGCGCCACCGCGCGGTCCGCCCCGGGACCCCACGGGGCCTCGGCGAGGTGCCGGCGCAGGGGGCCGTC
>NZ_JAPWHT010000073.1:0-31135 GCF_027270795.1 Streptomyces sp. ActVer | reverse complement strand
GTGATAGAAGGGGGCGTTGTCGGAGTTCCTTGCGGGAACGAAGTTGGATGTGGCTGCCGCTCCACCGATCTCGCGGGACGTCCGGCCACCGACCCGCGCGCGCGGGACGAGGTCACGTTGGCCTGGGGAATCGCCGCACTGCCGCACCGCCACGGCCGCGACACCGGACAGATCGTCGAGGCCGCCGCCACCGGGGAGCTCTCCGCGCTCGTCGTCGCGGGCGTCGAGGTCGCCGACCTTCCGGACCCGGCACGCGCGCGTGAAGCACTGTCCGCGGTGGGCTTCCTGGTGTCGCTGGAACTGCGCCCCAGTGAGGTCACCGGGCACGCGGACGTCGTCTTCCCGGTGGCCGCGGTCGCCGAGAAGGCGGGCACCTTCCTCAACTGGGAAGGCCGCGCACGCCTCTTCGAGTCCGCGCTCAAGCCCGAGCAGCTGACCCGCCGGGTGTCACCCACCGACGGGCGCGTCCTGCAGATGCTGGCCGACGCCATGGACGTACACCTGGGGCTGCCCGACCTGCGCACCGCGCGCGTGGAGCTGGACCGGCTCGGCACCTGGGACGGGGCACGGGCCACCGAACCCGTGGGGACCGCCGCCGTGCTGCCGCGGCCCGCCGCGGGGGAGGCCGTGCTCGCCGGACACCGGCTGCTGCTCGACCAGGGCCGTCTTCAGGAGGGCGACGAGGCACTCGCCGGGACGCGGCACGCCGCACACGCGCGCGTGTCGGCCGCCACGGCCGCCGAGGCGGGCGTCAAGAACGGCGACCTGCTCGCCGTGACCGGCCCCTCCGGAGTGGTCGAACTCCCTCTGCAGATCACGGAGATGCCCGACCGTGTGGTCTGGCTCCCGCTGAACTCCGCCGGGGGAGGCGTCGCCTCGGACACGGGCGCGCTGCCCGGCGCACTCGTCCGCATCGGCCCGGCGACGCTCGCCGCCGAGACCCCCAAGGAGGTGGAGGCATGACCGGAAACCTCGCCGCGCCCGTGTACCTGGCCGCGGAGGACCTCTCCATGTTCGGCCGCGACCCCTGGTGGCTCGTCGTCATCAAGGCGGTCTTCTGCTTCGCCTTCCTGATGATCACCGTGCTGTTCTCCATCGTGTGGGAGCGCAAGGTCGTCGCATGGATGCAGCTGCGCATCGGCCCCAACCGGCACGGCCCCTGGGGCATGCTCCAGTCGCTCGCCGACGGCATCAAGCTGATGCTCAAGGAAGACCTGATCGTCAAGCGCGCGGACAAGGCCGTCTACATCCTCGCGCCGATCGTGGCCGCGATCCCGGCCTTCATGGCGATCGCCGTGATCCCCTTCGGGCCGGCCGACAACCAGATCTCGATCTTCGGCCAGCGCACCACGATGCAGCTCACCGACCTCCCGATCGCGATGCTCTACATCCTCGCGGTCGCCTCGGTGGGCATCTACGGGATCGTGCTCGCGGGCTGGTCCTCCGGATCGACGTATCCGCTCCTCGGCGGCCTGCGCTCCTGCGCGCAGATGATCTCGTACGAGATCGCCATGGGCGCCGCGTTCGCGTCGGTGTTCCTGTACTCGGGCTCGATGTCGACCTCGGAGATCGTCGCCCAGCAGCAGGACCGCTGGTACATCATCCTGCTGCCGGTGTCGTTCCTGATCTACATCGTGACGATGGTCGGCGAGACCAACCGCGCCCCCTTCGACATGCCGGAGTCCGAGGGCGACCTGGTCGGCGGCTTCAACACCGAGTACTCGTCCATCAAGTTCGCGCTGTTCATGCTCGCCGAGTACGTGAACATGGTGACCGTCTCGGCGGTCTCCGTGACGCTCTTCCTGGGCGGCTGGCGGGCTCCCTGGCCGGTCAGCACCTTCTGGGAGGGCGCGAACCACGGCTGGTGGCCGATGCTCTGGTTCGTCATCAAGGTGCAGCTGCTGCTGTTCTTCTTCATCTGGCTGCGCGGCACGCTGCCCCGCGTCCGCTACGACCAGCTGATGAAGCTCGGCTGGAAGGTCCTCATCCCGGTCTCCGTGGTCTGGCTGATGTGCGTCGCGACCGTACGGACCCTGCGGAACGAGAACTACGACTTCGCCGACATCGCCCTGTACGTGGCGGGCGCGGTCCTTGTCCTGCTGTTGCTCTCCTTCATCGCCGACATGTACCGCGACCGGAAGGACGCCCAGGAGACGCCGGACGAACCCGTCGCCTTCGACCCGATGGCGGGCGGATTCCCCGTACCGCCGCTGCCGGGACAGGAGCTGCCGCCGGTGCCCCGGCGACGTCCGCGCCGGGAGCGGGAGTTGATTGTCAGTGGTGGCGTGAATACTGACAGTGACGGAACCGATGGACCTCGTGACGGAAAGGAGGCGTCCGATGGCTGATGAGCAGAAGGAGACCAAACCCGGTTTCCAGAACCCCGTCGCAGGCTTCGGCGTGACCTTCAAGGCCATGTTCAAGAAGCGGCTGACCGAGCAGTATCCGGAGCAGCAGAAGACCACCGCCCCGCGGTTCCACGGCCGGCATCAGCTCAACCGCCATCCGGACGGCCTGGAGAAGTGCATCGGCTGCGAGCTGTGCGCCTGGGCCTGTCCCGCGGACGCCATCTATGTGGAGGGCGCGGAGAACACCGAGGAGGAGCGCTACTCCCCGGGCGAGCGGTACGGCCGCGTCTACCAGATCAACTACGCCCGCTGCATCCTGTGCGGCCTGTGCATCGAGGCGTGCCCCACGCGCGCGCTGACGATGACGAACGAGTTCGAGCTGGCCGACAGCAGCCGCGCCAACCTCATCTACACCAAGGAGCAACTGCTCGCCGGTCTCGAGGAGGGCATGGTCGAGTCACCGCACTCGATCTTCCCGGGCATGGACGAGGGGGACTACTACCGGGGTCTGGTCACGGAGGCCGCGCCCGGCACGGTGCCCCAGGTGGCGGTCTCCAAGGGAGAGCTGCATCCGATGGCAGGCCCTTCGGGCGCGGCCGAGGAAGAGGGGGCGGACGCATGAGCGCGCAACTCGCCGCCCACTCCTCCACCCTCGCGGCCTACTCGACGTCCACCGGCGAGGCCTTCCAGTTCTGGATCCTCGGCACCGTCGCCGTGATCGGCGCCCTGTGCACCGTCTTCATGAAGAAGGCCGTGCACAGTGCGCTCTGCCTCGCCGGGACCATGATCATCCTGGCGGTGTTCTACCTCGCCAACGGCGCGTACTTCCTGGGCATCGTCCAGGTCGTCGTCTACACCGGCGCGATCATGATGCTGTTCCTCTTCGTGGTCATGCTCGTCGGTGTCACCGCGGCGGACTCCCTGAAGGAGACCATCAAGGGTCAGCGCTGGCTGGCCCTCCTGTGCGGCCTCGGCTTCGGAATCCTGCTCTGCGCGGGCATCGGCAACGCGTCGCTGTCGGAGTTCAACGGCCTGACCCAGGCCAACGCCGGCGGCAACGTGGAGGGTCTGGCGGCCCTCATCTTCACGAAGTACGTCTTCGCCTTCGAGATCACCGGCGCCCTGCTCATCACGGCCGCAGTCGGCGCCATGGTGCTCACCCACCGCGAGCGCACCGAACGGGCCAAGACCCAGCGCGAACTGGCCGGGGAGCGCGTACGGGCGAACAAGCAGCTCCCGCCGCTGCCCGCCCCCGGCGTCTACGCCCGGCACAACGCGGTGGACATCGCCGGCCTCCTGCCGGACGGCACCCCGTCCGAGCTCACCGTCATCAAGACACTGCGTGACCGCGGCCAGATCCGTGACGTGTCGGACGAGGCGATCAAGGACCTCAAGGCGCTGGAGCAGCGCTCCGAGGAGCGGCTCGGCCGCGAAGAGCGGGAAGAGGAGGCCGCGAAGTGAACCCCGTCAACTACCTCTACCTCGCCGCCCTGTTGTTCACGATCGGCGCCACCGGCGTCCTGATCAGGCGCAACGCGATCGTGGTGTTCATGTGCATCGAGCTCATGCTCAACGCCTGCAACCTCGCGTTCGTAGCCTTCTCCCGGATGCACGGCAACCTCGACGGCCAGATCATCGCCTTCTTCACGATGGTCGTCGCCGCCGCGGAGGTCGTGGTCGGGCTCGCGATCATCGTGTCGCTGTTCCGTTCCCGCCACTCGGCCTCGGTCGACGACGCCAGCCTGATGAAGTTGTAAGGGGTCGCTGAATCGTGGAGAACCTGATTGCGCTGCTTGTGGCGGCGCCTCTGCTCGGAGCGGCCGTACTGCTGTGCGGCGGCCGGCGACTGGACGCCGTCGGCCACCTGATCGGTACGGCTCTCGCGTCCGTCTCCTTCGTGATCGGCGCGATCCTCTTCGCCGACATGCTGGGGAAGGACGCCGAACACCGGGCCATGGGCCAGCACCTGTTCAGCTGGATCCCCGTAGAGGGCTTCCAGGCGGACGTGGCCTTCCAGCTCGACCAGCTGTCGATGACGTTCGTGCTGCTGATCACGGGCGTCGGCTCGCTGATCCACCTGTACTCGATCGGGTACATGGAGCACGACGAGCGGCGCCGCCGCTTCTTCGGCTATCTGAACCTGTTCCTCGCGGCGATGCTGCTGCTCGTCCTCGCGGACAACTACCTGCTGCTGTACGTCGGCTGGGAGGGCGTCGGCCTCGCCTCGTACCTCCTGATCGGCTTCTGGCAGCACAAGCCCAGCGCCGCCACCGCCGCGAAGAAGGCCTTCCTGGTCAACCGCGTCGGCGACATGGGCCTGTCGATCGCGATCATGCTGATGTTCACCACCTTCGGGACCTTCGCCTTCGGGCCGGTCCTGGAGGCCACCGGTGAGACCGGCGAGGGCAAGCTGACCGCCATCGCCCTGATGCTGCTGCTCGCCGCCTGCGGCAAGTCCGCCCAGGTACCGCTGCAGTCCTGGCTCGGGGACGCGATGGAGGGCCCGACGCCGGTCTCGGCCCTCATCCACGCCGCGACCATGGTGACCGCGGGCGTGTACCTGATCGTCCGCTCCGCCGACATCTTCAACGCGGCGCCGGACGCCCAGCTCGTGACCACCGTGGTCGGAGCGGTCACGCTCCTCTTCGGTGCGATCGTCGGTTGCGCCAAGGACGACATCAAGAAGGCGCTCGCCGGTTCGACCATGTCGCAGATCGGCTACATGATCCTCGCGGCGGGCCTCGGCCCCATCGGCTACGTCTTCGCGATCATGCACCTGGTGACGCACGGCTTCTTCAAGGCCGGGCTCTTCCTCGGCGCCGGTTCGGTCATGCACGGCATGAACGACGAGGTCGACATGAGGAAGTACGGCGGCCTCAGGAAATACATGCCGGTCACCTTCGTGACGTTCGGCCTCGGTTACCTGGCCATCATCGGCTTCCCCGGCCTGTCCGGCTTCTTCTCCAAGGACAAGATCATCGAGGCGGCCTTCGCCAAGGGCGGCACCGAGGGCTGGATCCTCGGCAGCGTGGCCCTGCTCGGCGCGGCCATCACCGCGTACTACATGACGCGCGTGATGCTGATGACCTTCTTCGGAGAGAAGCGCTGGCAGCCCGACGAGAACGGCCATGAGCCGCACCCGCACGAGTCCCCCAGGTCCATGACGATCCCGATGATCGTGCTGGCCTTCGGATCGGTCTTCGCGGGCGGGTTCTTCAGCATCGGCGACCGCTTCGTGCAGTGGCTGGAGCCCGTCACCGAGTACGCGCACGGCAACCCGCCGGTCAGCGCGACGACGGTCACGCTCGCCACCATGGTCGTGCTCGTCATCGGCGTCGCTCTCGCCTACGTCCAGTACGGGCGCCGTCCCGTCCCGGTGGTCGCCCCGCGCGGCTCCCTGCTCACCCGGGCCGCCCGGCGCGACCTCCTCCAGGACGACTTCAACCACGTCGTCCTCGTACGCGGCGGAGAGCACCTAACGCGCTCCCTGGTGTACGTCGACCACACCCTGGTCGACGGGGTCGTGAACGGTACGGCGGCCTCGATGGGCGGCCTCTCCGGACGGCTCCGCAAGCTGCAGAACGGCTATGCGCGGTCGTACGCGGTCTCCATGTTCGGCGGTGCTGCGATCCTCATCGCCGCGACCCTGCTGATGAGGGCGGTCTGATACCGATGTCCTTTCCTCTGCTGACAGCGACGGCGGTGCTCCCGGCGATCGGGGCCATCGCCACGGCCGCCGTGCCGGCCGCGCGCCGCACCGCCGCCAAGTGGCTGGCGCTGACCGTCTCGCTCGCCACCCTGGTACTCGCCCTGGTCGTCCTGATCCGCTTCGACCCCGACGGCGACCGCTACCAGCTCACCGAATCGCACGCCTGGATCGCGGACTTCGGGGTGCGGTACGAACTGGGCGTGGACGGCATCGGCGTGGCGCTCGTCGCGCTGACCGCACTGCTGATCCCGTTCGTGATCCTCGCGGGCTGGCACGACGCCGACCCGCTGGAGACCAACAGCAGCCGCTGGCGGCCGACGCAGGGCTTCTTCGCCCTGATCCTCGCCGTCGAGGCGATGGTGATCATCTCCTTCGAGGCCACCGACGTCTTCCTCTTCTACATCTTCTTCGAAGCCATGCTCATCCCGATGTACTTCCTCATCGGCGGCTTCGGAGACCGTGCCCACGCGGGCTCGGACGAGCACGCGGCGGCCCAGCGCTCGTACGCCGCGGTGAAGTTCCTCCTCTACAACCTGGTCGGCGGCCTGATCATGCTGGCCGCCGTGATCGGTCTCTACGTAGTGGCGGGAAACTTCTCGCTCCAGGAGATCGCCGAGGCCCGGGCCAACGGCACGCTGGACATGGCGACCAACACCGAGCGATGGCTCTTCCTGGGCTTCTTCTTCGCCTTCGCGGTGAAGGCGCCCCTGTGGCCGCTGCACACCTGGCTGCCCAACGCGATGGGGGAGGCCACCGCCCCGGTCGCCGTCCTGATCACGGCGGTCGTCGACAAGGTCGGCACCTTCGCGATGCTCCGCTTCTGCCTCCAGCTCTTCCCGGAGGCCTCGAAGTGGGCGACGCCGGTCATCCTCGTACTCGCCCTGATCAGCATCATCTACGGGGCGCTGCTCGCGGTCGGCCAGCGCGACATCAAGCGGCTGGTGGCGTACGCGTCGATCTCCCACTTCGGGTTCATCATCATGGGCATCTTCGCCATGACGAGCCAGGGCCAGTCGGGCGCGACGCTCTACATGGTCAACCACGGGATCTCGACCGCCGCGCTGATGCTGGTGGCCGGCTTCCTGATCTCGCGGCGCGGCTCGCGTCTGATCGCCGACTACGGAGGGGTGCAGAAAGTCGCGCCGGTGCTCGCCGGCACGTTCCTGATCGGCAGCCTCGCGACGCTGTCCCTGCCGGGGCTCGCGCCGTTCGTGAGTGAGTTCCTGGTCCTGGTCGGCACGTTCACGCGCTACCCGGCCATCGGGATCATCGCCACCTTCGGCATCGTCCTCGCCGCGCTCTACACGCTCGTGCTCTACCAGCGGACGATGACCGGCCCGGTGAAGCCCGAGGTCTCCGCGATGCCCGACCTCCGGGTGCGGGAACTCGTGGTGGTCGCCCCGCTGATCGCCCTGCTGATCTTCCTCGGCGTCTATCCGAAGCCGATCACCGACATCGTCAACCCGGCGGTCAAGCAGACCATGTCCGACGTACAGAAGAAGGACCCCCAGCCCGAGGTGGAGGCGGCCCCGTGAGCGCTACAGCCGTCCACAGCCTGTGGACAATGGCGGCCGACCCGATCGACAAGATCGACGCGCCGAAGATCGAATACGGGCAATTGTCGCCCACCCTGATCGTCATCGGTGCGGCGATCATCGGGATCCTGGTCGAGGCCTTCGTGCCCCGGAAGTCCCGCTACTACGTCCAGTTGTTCGTGTCCGTCGTCGCCCTCGCCGCCGCCTTCGCGGCGGTCGTGGGACTCGCGGCGGGCGGATACGGCACCACCAAGGCCGGTATCGCCGCGATGGGCGCCATCGCGGTCGACGGGCCCGCGCTGTTCCTGCAGGGCACGATCCTGCTGGCCGGCGTGCTCGGCGTGTTCACGTTCGCCGAGCGGCGTCTCGACCCGGTGGCCCACGGCAACCGCGTCGACTCCTTCGCCGCGCAGGCAGCGTCCGTGCCGGGCAGCGACAGCGAGCAGGCCGCGGTCAAGGCCGGGTTCGCCACCACCGAGGTGTTCCCGCTGCTGCTCTTCGCGATCGGCGGCATGCTCGTCTTCCCGTCGGCCAACGACCTGCTGACGCTGTTCATCGCCCTGGAAGTCTTCTCGCTGCCGCTCTACCTCCTGTGCGCCGTGGCCCGCCGCAAGCGGATCATGTCGCAGGAGGCCGCGGTCAAGTACTTCCTGCTCGGCGCCTTCGCCTCCGCGTTCACCCTCTTCGGCATCGCGCTGTTGTACGGCTACGCCGGTTCGGTGTCGTACGCGACGATCGCGCAGGTCGTCGACGGCACCATCGGGACGGTGAACCCGGCACTCGCCGACACCATGGGCAACGACGCGCTGCTGCTCATCGGCGCCGCGATGGTCGTCATGGGCCTGCTCTTCAAGGTCGGCGCCGTGCCGTTCCACATGTGGACCCCGGACGTCTACCAGGGCGCGCCGACCCCGGTCACCGGCTTCATGGCCGCCGCGACCAAGGTGGCCGCCTTCGGCGCGCTGCTGCGGCTGCTGTACGTCGTGCTGCCGGGCCTGCGCTGGGACTGGCGGCCGGTGATGATGGGCGTCGCGGTCGTCACCATGCTGGGCGGTGCGATCGTCGCGATCACCCAGACCGACATCAAGCGGCTCCTCGCGTACTCGTCGATCGCGCACGCGGGATTCATCCTCGCGGGTGTCATCGCGGCCACGCCGGACGGTGTCTCGTCGGTGCTCTTCTACCTGGGTGCGTACTCGTTCGTCACGATCGGCGCGTTCGCGGTGGTCACCCTCGTACGGGACGCGGGCGGCGAGGCCACGCACCTGTCCAAGTGGGCCGGTCTCGGACGCAGGTCACCACTGGTGGCCGCCGTGTTCGCGGTCTTCCTGCTGGCCTTCGCCGGCATCCCGCTGACCTCCGGCTTCGCCGGGAAGTTCGCCGTGTTCAAGGCGGCGGCCGAGGGCGGCGCGGGCGCGCTCGTCGTGGTCGGTGTGATCTCGTCGGCCATCGCGGCGTTCTTCTACATCCGGGTGATCGTGCTGATGTTCTTCAGCGAGCCCCGTCCGGAGGGGCCGACGGTCGCCGTGCCGTCGCCGCTCACGATGACGGCGATCGGGGTGGGCGTGGCGGTCACGCTGGTACTGGGTGTGGCGCCGCAGTACTTCCTTGATCTGGCCGGTCAGGCGGGCGTCTTCGTTCGCTGACCTGGTGCTCTTCGGGCCCCGGTTCCTTTGGGAGCCGGGGCCCGAAGTGTTTTCGGGTGCGGGCCGACGGACGTATTCGACGGAACCTCCGTCACAGCCTGTGGATAACTCCGAGGCTGTCGGTGCGGACCCCTATCGTGGGGGCAGTGGTCGAGGCACGACGTACGGGGGACGGGACGATGGGCGGGACGGGTGTGATGACAGAGGTGGCGGAGAGCGAAGCGCTCGGCACGCTCCACCGGGTCTTCGGTTACGAGGCCTTCCGAGGCGAGCAGGAAGCCGTCATCGAGCATGTGGTGAGCGGCGGGGACGCGGTCGTCCTCATGCCCACCGGCGGCGGAAAGTCGCTCTGCTACCAGATCCCGGCCCTGGTCAGACCGGGTACGGGCGTGGTGGTCTCACCCCTCATCGCGCTGATGCAGGACCAGGTGGACGCGCTGCGGGCGCTCGGCGTGCGCGCCGGGTTCATGAACTCCACGCAGGACTTCGACGAGCGGCGCACCGTCGAGGCCGAGTTCCTCGCGGGCGAGCTCGACCTGATCTACCTCGCACCCGAGCGGCTGCGCCTGGAGTCCACGCTCGACCTCCTCAAGCGCGGAAAGATCTCAGTCTTCGCGATCGACGAGGCGCACTGCGTGTCGCAGTGGGGCCACGACTTCCGCCCCGACTACCTGTCGCTCTCGCTGCTGGGCGAGCGCTGGCCGGACGTACCGCGGATCGCGCTGACCGCGACGGCCACGCACGCCACGCACCAGGAGATCACCCAGCGCCTGGGCATGCCGGACGCCCGTCACTTCGTGGCGAGCTTCGACCGGCCCAACATCCAGTACCGGGTCGTGCCGAAGGCCGACCCGAAGAAGCAGCTCCTGTCCTTCCTGAAGGAGGAGCACGCGGGCGACGCGGGCATCGTGTACTGCCTGTCGCGCAACTCGGTCGAGAAGACGGCAGAGTTCCTCGCCCGCAACGGCATCGCGGCGGTGCCGTACCACGCGGGCCTGGACTCAGGCACGCGCGCCGCCCACCAGTCGCGGTTCCTGCGCGAGGACGGCCTGGTGGTGTGCGCGACCATCGCCTTCGGCATGGGCATCGACAAGCCGGACGTCCGGTTCGTCGCCCACCTCGACCTGCCGAAGTCGGTCGAGGGTTACTACCAGGAGACGGGCCGCGCCGGCCGAGACGGACTGCCGTCCACGGCATGGATGGCCTACGGCCTGAACGACGTCATACAACAGCGCAAGATGATCCAGTCGAGCGAGGGCGACGAGGCGTTCCGGCGCCGGGCGGCCGCGCATCTCGAGGCGATGCTCGCGCTGTGCGAGACCGCCCAGTGCCGGCGCGGCCAGTTGCTCGCCTACTTCGGCCAGGACCCGGAGGCCCCGGCCTGTGGGAACTGCGACACGTGCCTGCTCCCGCCCGAGACCTGGGACGGCACGGTCGCGGCCCAGAAGGTGCTGTCCACCGTGGTGCGGCTGCAGCGTGAGCGGGGGCAGAAGTTCGGGGCACTCCAGATCGTCGACATCCTGCTCGGACGCAGGAGTGCCAAGGTCATCCAGTTCGACCACGACCAGCTGTCCGTGTTCGGCATCGGCGAGGATCTGGCCGAGGGCGAATGGCGCGGTGTCGTCCGGCAGTTGCTGGCCCAGGGGCTCCTCGCGGTCGAGGGTGAGTACGGCACGTTGGTGCTGACCGAGGCGAGCGGGACCGTGCTGCGGCGCGAGCGGGAGGTACCGCTGCGCAAGGAGCCGCCGAAGCCGGTGGCTTCCCGGTCCTCGTCCTCCTCGTCCGGTTCCGGCCGGAGCGAGCGCAAGGCCAAGGCGGCGGCCGCGGCGGCCGAGCTTGGTCCGGAGCTGCTCCCCGCCTTCGAGGCCCTGCGCGCCTGGCGGGCCGGCCAGGCCAAGGAACAGGGCGTCCCGGCGTACGTCATCTTCCACGACGCCACGCTGCGGGAGATCGCCACGGTGTGGCCCGGCTCCGTAGCCGAGCTGGGCGGGATCAGCGGGATCGGCGAGAAGAAGCTCGTGACGTACGGGGAGGGTGTGATCGGGGTGCTCGCTGCCCTGGAGCGGCCTTCCGGCTCCGGCTCCGGTTCTGACTCCGGTTCTGGCTCCGGCGCTGGGCGAGCGGAGGATTCGGGGAGCGGCGAGAGGTCGGTCCCGACGCCTCGGAGTGACGGCGACCCCGGGTTGTACTGGCCCGAGATGGAAGCGGAGCCGGAGCCGGAGGACTGGATATAGGTGCGGGCCGGTGGGGGCTGGTCGCGCAGTTCCCCGCGCCCCTGAAGAGCGGGGCTGCGCCCCAGCTCTTCCGCCTGTCCGGCGCTTGAGGTCGAGCGCGGAGCGGGGGCGGCACCGCGTGCGTGTCACAGAGCGCGTGACGCGCACGCCCTGACGTCGGCGCCGGAGCGGCTGCCGCGCCCGACGGGACAACCAGGTTCCGGTGGCCCGCATCCGCGCTCGCCGCGCTCGCCGCGACAGCCACGTCCTGGCGGCCCGCGTCCGCGCCCACCGTTGCCAGTGCCTTCGCCACGGTCACCCGGACCTCGCGGGAGGTGTCGTCGGCCGCCCGGACCAGTTCGTCGGCCGCGTCGACGGAGACCAGGGCCCGGACCGCTTCGATACGGACGGAGATGTCGGGATCGCCCAGTGAGCGGGCGAAGAGGACGGCGTCGCCCAGCCGCAGGGCACGCAGGACGTCGAGGGCGGCGGCGCGAACCACGGGGTCGGGCTGTGCGAGGGCGCGTGTGAGCGGGTCGCGCAGGGCCGGTTCCGGGGTGAGCGTCTCGCCGAGTTCGCGCAACGAGGCCGCCGCGGAGGCACGTGCGGCAGCGTCGGTGTCGGCGAGTGCGGCGGCCAGCGCCGGACCGGTTCCGGTGGGTGTGGTCTCGGTGAGCACGCTGACGGCCGCTCGCCGGACGGAGGGCTCGGGGTCGCTCAAGTAGGGCTGGACGGTGGCGAGTTCGGGCTCCTCCTCGGCGAGGGCGAGGAGTTCGAGCAGCCGGGTGAGGCGTCCCCACGGGCGCTGTCGCTGCTGGTGCCGTCGCTGTCGCCGTCCTCGCTGTTGTCGTCGGGACCGGGGCTTCCGGTCACGGCGGTGGACGGACGGGCGGCCACGGGCGCCGCGTCCCGTGCGCCCGCCGTGGCCACGCCCTCCGGGTGGACCTCGCCGAGGTGCCGGGAGGGGCCGCCGGCCGGGTCGAAGCCGTCGACGGGGACGGCAGGGAGCCACGGGACGAGCCGTGAACTCCATCGAACCAGAGGGGGACTTGTGCAGGTCGAGGTGGTGGAACCAGGAGACGTCGTCGCGCGCGGGATGGTCCGTGCGGTCGTGGTAGAGGCCCCAGCGGGACTCCGTGCGGGCCAGCGAGGCACGGGCCGCCATCTCCGCGCAGTCGCGGATGAAGGTGACCTCGGCGCACCGCATCAGCTCGTGCGGAGTGCGTCCGCCCATCGCGGAGATGTCGTCGCGCATCCGCTCGAAGGACTCGACCGCGAGCGACAGCCGGGCACCGGGCTTCGGGGGCGCCACGTAGTCGTTCACGAAGCGGCGGAGCTTGTACTCGACCTGGGGCTGGGGCGGCCCCTCCGGATTGCGCAGCGGGCGGTAGATCAGCTCGTGCGCCTCGCGCAGCTGCTCCTGGGGCAACTCGCCCTGGTGGGCGCGGTACTGGGCTGCGTCCGCCCCCGCGAGGTCACCGAAGACGAACGCGCCGATCATGTAGTTGTGCGGGACGGACGCCAGGTCCCCGGCGGCGTACAGCCGCGGCACGGTCGTACGGGCGTGGTCGTCGACCCGTACGCCGGAGGCCGAGTGGCCGCCGCACAGGCCGATCTCGGAGATGTGCATCTCGACGTCGTGGGTGCGGTAGTCGTGACCGCGGCCGGCGTGGAGGGTGCCGCGGGTGGGCCGCTCGGCGGAGTGCAGGATCGACTCCAGGGCGGAGATCGACTCCTCGGGCAGGTGGCTCAGTTGCGCTCCAGCATCAGGACGGCCGAGCCGCGCGGGGCCCGCAGAACCGTCGCGGAGTGCGCGTCGGCGTTGACGGCCTCCAGGGTGATCTCGGCGTGCCCGAGCGGCTGTCCGGTGATGCCTTCCAGGAGGCGGAAGACGTCGGTGTTCTCCAGGTCGGCGCCGAGCAGGGCGGTGCCGAGGTCGAGTGGGATGTAGGTGAGGTCGAGGGAGAGCGGGAGGCCGTTCAGCCGTCGCAGCCGCTCGATGCAGAGGACGTCGGCGCCCACGGGCACTCGCAGCCGCTCGGCGACCGGGGCCGGTGTGGCGACCGGGCCCGCGGTGCGGACCTCGTTGCTGCCCCGGCCGTGTTCGCGCAGGGTCTCCGCGAGTCCCATCAGCCGGTCGAGTCCGCACGAGGCGGCCATCGGCGACGACGACCGTGCCGACACCGGGCTGCCGTTCCACCAGACCCTCGGCCCGCAGCAGGTCGAGGGCCTGGCGCACGGTGTTGCGCGAGGCCCGGTAGTCGGCGCCGATGGCCGCCTCGTGCGGCAGCGTGCCGTGCGGGAAACCGCCCGCCAGCACCTGGTGGCGCAGCAGGTCGGCGAGTTGCCTGGCCCGGTCCGCGCGCAGCCGCCGCCGGTGGGCGGCGACGGTGGTCGCGCCCTGGCCGGCGTGGTCACGGATGCGTTCGGTGGGCATGCGACGGACCATACCGACGGGGCACGGGATGTGGTGTTGCCGGAGTGTTGCGCCACCAGCGGCTCCGCCGGTCAGGCGGCTGAGCTGGGGTTTTCCCGGGGGCGCGGCAAGATCTGCCACTGCGGGCGCCGCCGGGGAGGGCACACGCTCGGGGCGCGCCGCCTCCTAAAGGACCGCCTCGGCAGGGGCCCCTTAAGGGGCGCGGGGAACTGCGCGACAAGCCCCCACCGACCCGCAGGTCAGAACAACCCCGCGTCAGCGAATGCCGACGCCGACGCGTCCCACCGGAAAGGCGGCCCCGGCCAGGTACGTACGGGACCGCCGCGTGGCCGGACGCGCCCGCGGGCGGATGCGCTCGCGGCCGGACAGCTACGCGCCCGCCGCGATGCGCCCGCTCACCTCGCCCAGGCCCACCCGGGTCCCGTCCGGTCCCGGTGCCCACGCGGTCAGCGTCACCGTGTCCCCGTCCTCCAGGAAGGTGCGCTTGCCGTCGGGGAGGTCGAGGGTGTCCCGCCCGTTCCAGGTCAGCTCCAGGAGCGAGCCCCGCTGGTCGTCCGAGGCCCCGCTCACGGTGCCGGACCCGTACAGGTCGCCCGTGCGCAGCGACGCGCCGTTCACCGTCATGTGGGCCAGCTGCTGGGCGGCCGTCCAGTACATGGTCGAGAAGGGCGGCTCGGAGACGACATGGCCGTTGACGGCGACGGAGATGCGCAGGTCGTAGCCGCCGGGGTCCTCGGAGGCGTCGTCCAGATACGGCAGCAGCGGATGCGTACGTGTCGGGGGCGCGACCCGGGCGTCGTCCAGGGCGTCGAGCGGTGTGATCCAGGCCGACACCGAGGTGGCGAAGGACTTGCCGAGGAACGGGCCGAGGGGGACGTACTCCCAGGCCTGGAGGTCGCGGGCGGACCAGTCGTTGAGGAGGCAGAGCCCGAAGACGTGGTCGCGGAAGTCGCTCAGCGGGACGGCCGTGCCCATCGCGGAGGGCGTGCCGACCACGAAGCCGACCTCCGCCTCGATGTCCAGCCGGACGGACGGCCCGAAGACCGGCGCCGGGTCGGCCGGGGCCTTGCGCTGGCCCGAAGGGCGTACGACCTCGGTCCCGGAGACCACGACGGTGCCCGACCTGCCGTGGTAACCGATCGGCAGATGCTTCCAGTTGGGGGTGAGGGAGTCCTCGGCGTCGGGGCGGAAGATCTGGCCGACGTTACGGGCGTGGTTCTCGGAGGCGTAGAAGTCGACGTAGTCGGCGACCTCGAAGGGGAGGTGGAGCGTCACCTCGGAGAGCGGGTGCAGCAGGGGCGCGATGGTCTCTCGGTGGGCCGGCACCGTCACCCACGCCGTGATCGCGCGCCGCACGTCCGACCATGCCGTGCGGCCGGCAGCGAGCAGAGGGTTCAGCGAGGGACGGGCGAGCAGAGCGGCGTACGGGGAGCCGAGTTCCACGGCCGCGGCCCCCGCGTCCAGCACGTGGTCGCCCAGCCGAACGCCCACGCTCCGCCGGCCGGAGTCGCTGTCGGAGCCGTCGAGGGAGAACACGCCGTACGGAAGATTGTGCGGGCCGAAGGGATCGCCCTCGGTGACATCGAAGGGGGGCATCGGGTGCTGCCTCGCTTTCCGTGTGGGTGCAGCACACGTTACGGGGGAGTCGGCGCTCTTGGGCAGTGTCTAAAGAGTTCGCAATGTCCGATTAGGGGTGGGGTTGGAGTAGCTGATTCCGGCTTAGCGTCCTTTCGGGGGACGCGGACGGGGTGGGTCCGGGTCCAGTGGGAGGGACACGTGGGGGGACCCGTGGCCAGACGTTTCGCAGGCGTGCCGTTCGGCGCGGACCGGGACGTTCCGGGCCTGATCGTGAAGTTCGGCGACTACCCGCTGCACCACGGCGGAGTGGGCGCGATCCGCAGCCTCGGACGCCTGGGCGTACCGATGTACGCGATCACGGAGGACCGGTACACGCCCGCCGCGGCCTCGCGGCATCTGCGGCAGGCGTTCGTCTGGCCGACCACGGGGACGGAGCGGCCCGAGCGGCTCGTCGAGGGACTGCTGCGCGTGGGGCGCCGGATCGGCCGGCCCAGCGTGCTGATCCCGACCGACGAGGAGGCCGCGGTGCTCATCGCCGAGCACCAGGCGGAACTCGCGGGCCGCTTCCTGTTTCCCAGAGTGGAGGCCGGCCTTCCGCGCCGCCTCGCCAGCAAGCAGGGCCTGCACGAACTCTGCCTGGAGCACGGCATACCCAGCCCGGAGTCCGCCTGCCCGGAGTCGTACGAGGAGATCGAGGACTTCGCCGCGAAGGCGGTCTTCCCGCTCGTCGCCAAGAACCGCGAGGCCTTCGTGCGCCGCGCACGACCGGCCGTGAGCGGGACGACCCGTATCGAGACCCGCGAGAGGCTGCTCGCGCTCGCACGCGACTGGGGCGAGCACCCCGGGGTGATCCTCCAGGAGTATCTGCCCAGGGAGGACGCCGAGGACTGGATCGTGCACGCGTACTTCGACGCGGACTCGACGCCGCTCGCGATGTTCACCGGCGTCAAGGTCCGCTCCTGGCCGCCGCACGCGGGGATGACGGCGAACGCGTACGTGGTCGACAATCCGGAACTCGCGGACATCGCCGCGCGTTTCATCAAACGGATCGGCTTCAGTGGCGTCATCGACCTGGACCTGCGCTTCGACCGGCGCGACGGCCGGTACAAACTGCTCGACTTCAACCCGCGGATGGGCGCACAGTTCCGGCTCTTCGAGAACGAGTCGGGGATCGACGTCGTCCGCGCCATGCATCTGGATCTGACCGGCCGCACCGTTCCGGAGGGGGAACAGCTCGCGGGCCGGCGGTACATCGTGGAGAACATCGACCTGCCCGCCCTGCTCGCGTACCGCCGCAGCGGCTACTCGACACCGCACGCCCCGGCCCACGCGAGCGGCACGGAGCTGGCGTGGCTGGCGGCGGACGACCTGCGGCCGTTCTTCACCATGCTCGCGCGCTTCGTACGGCCCGGAGCGAAGCACATGTACCAACTGTGGCGGACCAACCGCCGGAGCACCCGTCCGAGCACGGGGTGAGGGCCCCTTCGGCCACGAGCCAGCGATACACAGCACACGCACGTTGGTGTTGACCACGAAGTGACGAAGCAGCGTCCTGGGGAGGGGACTTCGTGATGGAGCCGGTGGCAGTGATCGGTGCCGGGCCCTTCGGCCTGTCCACCGCCGCGCATCTGCGAGCGCGCGGCATTGCGGTACGGGTGTTCGGTGAGCCCATGGTGAGCTGGCGTGAGCACATGCCTGAGGGGATGCTTCTGAAGTCGACCCCGGCCGCCTCGAACATCGACGCCCCGCAGCCCGGGCACAACCTCGTCGACTACTGCGACGCGGCCGGCATCCGCCGACTCGTCACGGACGAGGACATCGTCCCGGTCGAGACGTTCGTCGCCTACGGGGAGTGGTTCCGGCAGAAGCTCGTGCCGGACCTGGAGCGGGTGCGGGTCGTGTCGGTCGACCGGCGGGGCGATCAGGGGGATGCCGGGCGGGGCGGTCGGCGCGGCTCGGGGGGCTTCGAACTCAAGCTGGACTCCGGGGAGTTGTTCACCGCGCGGGCGGTCGTCGTCGCGACCGGGCTGTCCGGGCTGGCCCATCTGCCGCCCGAGCTGGCCGCGGCCGCGCCCGACGGACCGACCCCCACGGGGCCCGTCTCGCACAGCTCGCAGCTCCACGACCTGTCCCGGTTCTCCGGCAAGGAGCTGATCGTCGTGGGCGCGGGCCAGTCCGCCCTGGAGACGGCGGCGCCCGCGGCGGAGGCGGGCGCGCAGGTGCGCGTGGTGGCGCGCGGTAAGGGCTCGGTCGCCTTCGGCGCGCCCCCGTGGACACAGCCGAGGCTGCGCCCCGAGTCGCCCTTCGGCCGGGCCTGGTCGCTGTGGGCCCTCAGTTACTACCCCCACCCGTACCGCCATCTGCCGCCGCAGGCCCGGCACTTCCTGGTCCGCCGGGTGCTAGGCCCTCTCGGCGCCTGGTGGCTGCGGGAGCGGTTCGAGGGGAAGGTGCAGGTGAGCGAGGTGTCGCGGATCGTCCGCTCCGGATCGGCGGGCGGCCATCCGGCCCTCGCCGTCCAGACCCTCGACGGAC
Source organism: Streptomyces sp. ActVer (assembly GCF_027270795.1). NCBI lineage: Bacteria > Bacillati > Actinomycetota > Actinomycetes > Kitasatosporales > Streptomycetaceae > Streptomyces > Streptomyces sp. ActVer. Next base: position 13,137 of record NZ_JAPWHT010000073.1, on the reverse strand, counting down.
GCGTCGAGGAACTCTCCGCGGACCACGTCGTCGCCGCGACCGGATACCGCGTCGACCTCGCCTCGATGGACTTCCTCGGGCACGAACTGCGTACGGAACTGGCGGTGAGCCGGGGGACACCGAAGCTGGGTGCCGGGTTCAGGTCCTCGGTACCCGGGCTGTACTTCACGGGGCTGCCGGCGGCGGCTTCGTACGGTCCCGTGATGCGGTTCGTGTGCGGGACGGAGTTCGCCTCACCGAGGCTGGTCCGGCATCTGGTGGGGGCGCGCGGCTGAACGGAACCTCCGCTTCGTGCGCGTACGCATCAACGCGTCGCCGAAGCCGCCGAGCGGCGCGAAGGCCGCGCGCGAGCCGCGTCCACGGGGCGAGGCCGGGCACCGGGAGATGGGGCCCGGGGGCGGGCGACGGGCCGGTTGACCGGGGGCGGGGGAGCAGGCAGGGCATGGCCAACTGCTCCTCTTCGCCCGCGATTTGCCCCCGGGCGGCCGACGGATGGTGCCTGTGACGACCCCTGTGCCTGACGAGATACCGGACGACGTCCGGTTCCCGTCGAGTCGTTGGGGCGTTCGATCCGTATTCTCTGATCATGGCCGCACCGATTGCATATTCACTCATCGCCACTGACCTGGACGGGACGTTGTTGCGAGGCGACGACACTCTTTCGGACAGGTCACGCGCCGCGCTGGCGATGGCAATCGGGAGAGGTGCCAGGCACCTTGTGGTGACGGGGCGCCCGGCACCGCGCGTACGCCCCCTGCTGGACGAACTGGGCAGCCAGGGACTGGCGGTGTGCGGTCAGGGAGCGCAGTTGTACGACGCCGGCGCCGAGCGCATGGTCTGGTCGGTCACCCTCGACCGCGAGCTGGCCGAGACGGCGCTCGGCAAGATCGAGGCGGAGGTCGGGGACGTGTACGCCGCGGTCGACCAGGACGGTGTCGACGGACTCACGCTCATCGAGCCGGGGTACGAGATGCCGCACCCGACGCTCCCCGCGGTACGTGTCCTGCGCCGCGACGACCTCTGGACGGAACCCATCAGCAAGGTGCTGCTGCGCCATCCCCTGCTGTCCGACGACGAGTTGGCGTCCGCGGCCCGCGGAGCGGTCGGTTCCCTCGCCACGGTCACGATGTCCGGCCCCGGCACAGTCGAACTCCAGCCATGTGGCGTGACCAAGGCGACGGGTCTCGCCCTGGCGGCCGAACACCTCGGCCTCACTCCCGCCACGACGATCGCTTTCGGTGACATGCCCAACGACATCCCGATGTTCGACTGGGCGGCCCACGGCGTCGCGATGGCCAACGCCCACCCCGAACTCCGGGCGGTGGCCGACGAGGTGACCCTGTCGAACGAGGAGGACGGCATCGCGGTGGTACTGGAACGGCTCTTCGGCCCGCGGTCCTAGTTCTGCGTCAGGGTTCTGCGTCAGGAGAAAGCCGGGCGGCCCGCGGAGAGGTCGGTCTCCCTCGCCGCGGGCACACCCGGCACCAGCACGTCCGGCACCAGTACGTCCGGCATCGGTCGGCCCGATACCGGCCCGCTCAGTAGGCCCCGAAGACGTTGTCGATCGAGCCGTACCTCGCGGCGGCGTAGTTGCATGCCGCCGTGATGTTGGCGACCGGGTCGAAGGGGTCCATCGAGGTGCCGGCCACGTGGTAGGCGTTGAAGGTCGGGTCGATGGTCTGGAGGAGCCCCTTCGACGGCGTACCGGCCGCGGCGTTGGAGTCCCAGTTGTTCATGGCCTGCGGGTTGCCCGACGACTCGCGCATGATGTTGCGGTAGATGCCGTCGTACGACCCGGGGATGCCCTGCTGGGCCATGATGTCCAGCGACTCCCTGATCCAGCCGTCGAGGTCGTTCGTGTACGTCTTCGCGGCGGCGGGGGTGACGGCGGACGCGGTGGACGCCTTGGTCGCAGTGGCCGTCTTTGCGGAGGTTCGGGCGTTTTTCGTGCCGACTGTCAGCTTGAGGCCGGGGCGGATGACCGCCGGGTCGTCGCCGATGACCGCGCGGTTGGCCTTGTACAGGTTCTGCCAGCCGCCGCTCGTGGAGTGCTTCTTGGCGATCTTGGTCAGGGTGTCGCCCGAGACCACCTTGTACGTGACGAGCGAGACCTGCGGGACCGCGGCCGGTGCGGCCTGGGCGGCCTGCGTCGGCTGTGCGGCCTGGGCGCCGGTCGCGCCCACGATGGGGAGCGCGAGCGCGGCTCCGCCGGTTCCCGCGGCGACGATGCCACGCGTGAGGGTGTTCATTCTGGGGCGGCGGTGCTTGCCTCGTGCGGCCATGGCGCGTTTCCTCTCCGACGCCTGCGAGGTGAGCTGTCGGGTTCGGGCGGGAGCTGCCCGGCCGCATGCTGCACGCGGCTTCACCCCGAGCCGTTCCGGAATCCGGACCGGCGGCCTACCTGGGTCCCCCGCTCCTGCCGTACGCGAGTGAATGGGTGGTTGGGATCTCCGGGCGGCGGCAGGATTAGGCGGTCCATCCGGAGTGACGTGAACGTATGCGAGAGCACATGCCGTGAACAAGCCCAGAATTCACATGGAGATGTCATTTGCCTGTTCGGGGCAGATGGGAATTCTTGATCCATTCGGAAGGTGAAGTTCAACTTGCCTTGAGCAAAGGTGAATCGACCGGCTCGGCAAAGTGGCCGTCCCGGGCGGACGTGACCCAATTCACGTGCGCAGGTGGGGAATTAGGTGCGCTAGGTGCCTAATACGGGCAAGTCGGGCGGAGCCTGGATGTCCGCCCAGTCGGCATAAGAGGCTACTTGTCCAGAAACGTTCTCACTGCTCTTCAGGGTCCCGGAGGGTCAGCCTTCTGGGTTCCAGAGAGTCAGTACGTCACGCAGTTTCTGTCGGTGGCTGTCGATCCAGTTCCGGGGAAGATCGACGGGAACGCACACCGTGGCCATGGAAATCGTGTCGTCCTCCACGATCACCTCGGGGCAATCCCGTTCTCCCGTGAGCCGAATGGAAATCGACGGTCCTCGCTCCACCGTCATCCACGCGATGTCCTCGCCGCGGTCGAATGCGGCGTCCAGGGCGTGCCCCCAGGCCTCAAGTCGGCGGCGCCACAGAGCGAGTTCGAGGCGGCCACGGACGAAAGGCGTCTCCACGACGATCTCGGCCGCGAGGCCCGCCACCATTCGCGGGTGCCGGCCGAGGACCGTGATCCTGACCGAGTTGCCCTCCTCGTCGGCGAGGAGCGCGAGGTCCGTCGGGCCGGTGCGGTGGTCGGCCGGGAGATCGGCGTCGCAGAGGGCACATACGAAATGGGCGTCCTGTACGGAGTTCCACCCGGCGCAGGACGGGCAGCGGCGGTAGGTGATCGGGTGGGTGTAGCCGACGGTGTGGGCGCCGGTGCGGTCGATGCCCGCGCGGGTGAGGGCCGCCGCGAGCGACCGCCACGACTCGGGGTCGGGGCAGTAGCCGGTGGACTGGTTGCTGGCGTACGTGACCGCCCAGCCGGACGAGGTCCGCGCAAAGCCCAACTCCCCGGCGGCGCACACCGGTTTCCCGTCCGCGCAGGCCACGTGCTCGGAGCGGCGCGGGGCCAGGAGCAGGGTCAGGGAGGCGTCGACGACGAAGGTGAACGGCTCGTCGAGTTCGTCGGCGGGGCGGGCGGACAGGAAGGCGTCGAGGTCGGCCGGGGTCCGGATCCGGGCACCGCCCCCGCCGGGCCGGACGGCCTCCCTTATGTCTTCGGGCCCCACATAGGCGTATGCGGTCATGGGGTCCCTACATACGCGTTTGCGGTCGTGGGGTCCACGTACGCCTTCGCCGTCATTCGGGGAGCGTACGAGTTCACCCCGCGGTCCGCGGAATCCTTTTCTCCCAGGTGCGGTGGAACACCACCTCGTCACCGTCCTTGCAGATCACCTCGTTCGAGGTGATGAAGTCCGCCTCGTCGCAGGTGGTTTCGGAGTGCGCCTCGACGCTCGCGTCCCACGGCAGGTCCGGCCGGTGCAGCCGGACGAACCAGTCCGAGCGGGCGCGGGCCGACAGCGGGTCCGACTCGACGATCGTGTACGTGTCCAGGGCCTCCTCGGTGAATTCGAGGCCGTCGGGATACACACGGGTGCCTCCGTAGCCCGGGTCCACCTCCAGACGCCACTCGCCCTTGGCGACATCGCGCACGACGAGACGCTCGGGGCGCGGCTCGTCCAGCGTCGCGGGGAAGTTGACCCCCATGGGCTCCGCCTGCTCCGGCTCCTCGAAGGAGATGGACGGGTCCGACTCCTGTGCGCGGAGCGGGAGTTCCAGTGCGCTGCCCGAAGGGGTGAGGGTGAAGCCCGCCTCCGAACCCGGCTGGGGCCAGATCCACGGCCAGTACGCGGAGGAGACGGCGAGACGGACGCGATGGCCCGGAGGGAAGGCGCGGCCGATCGCGTTCAGGTCGAAAACCACATCCTCCGTAGAGCCCGGTTTCCACGGAACCACCTGGTCGCGGCCGTGACGGGCTGACAGGTTCAGGACGCCCCGGGTGACGAGGGTCGAGGAGCCGTCGGGGGTCACGTCGCAGATTCGGGCCACTACTTGTCCACGTGTCGCCTCCATGGTGAGCCTCAGGCGCACGCGCGGGCGGCCCAGTACCCAGATCTCCTCCGGGACCTCGAAGTCGAAGCACGCCGATCTCGCGTCCTCGTCCCGCTGGTCGGGAGGCAGGTCCGCGTCGTTGCCGAAGGGGAAGAAGCGGCCCGCGTCCACCCCCGTGTGCTGAGGGGACCGCACCACCACGGGCTCGCCCTGAAGGGCGTACGTCACCGGGGCCACCAGGGGAGAGGGCCAGGCCGGATCGCCCACCCAGCGGCCCGGCAGCGTCGGGTACACCGTGGCGGGCGGGTGGGAGTCGCTGACGTACGAGCGCAGGAGCGGCTCGGACATGATCCCGGTCTCCGTGTCCTTGAGCCAGTGGTCCCACCAGCGCAGCGTCTCCTGGAGGAAACCGATCGCCGGGCCGGGCGGCAGCCCCCGGTCGGGGTACTGGTGCGACCACGGCCCGACGATCCCCCGTACGCGGTCCGCGGGGAGGTGTTCCACCAGGCGCAGGACCGTGTCCCGGTACGGGTCGTGCCGGCCGCCGACCGCGAGGACCGCCGCCCGGATCGCCGAGTAGTCCTCGCACACGCTGCCGCGGCGCCAGTGGTCGTCCCTCGTCTGGTGCGCCAGCCAGGTGTGCAGGAACGGATCGACGGTCTCCAGTCGTTTGACCCACAGGTCGTGCCAGACCTCGCCCGCGTACAGCGGATCCGGCGGGCGGGAGACGAACGCGAGCATGGTCGCCGCCCACGCGTGCATGTCGACGGCGAGCACGGAACCACCCATGTAGTGCACGTCGTTGTCATAGCGGTCGTCCGTCGAGCAGACGGTGACGACCGCCTTGAGCGGCTCGGGCGCGAGGGCCGCGATCTGGAGGGAGTTGAAGCCGCCCCAGGAGATGCCGAACATGCCGACCTTGCCCGAGCACCAGGGCTGGGCGGCGAGCCAGTTGACGACCTCGACCCCGTCGGCCAGCTCCGTCGCCGAGTACTCGTCCCCGGGCATGCCCTCGGAGTTCCCGTGCCCCCGGATGTCCACGCGTACGGAGACATAGCCGTGCCCCGCGTACCAGGGGTGGCGCTGCCAGTCGCGCGGGGCCGTCCAGTCGGTCAGGCGGTAGGGCAGGTATTCGAGCAGGGCCGGTACGGGTTCGTCGGTGAGCGGGCGCCACACGCGCGCGTAGAGCTTGGTTCCGTCCGGGAGGGGAACGCGGAGGTCCTCGTGAGTCGTCTCGTAGGGGAAGGACGTACGGATGCGCATGGCGGTGACCTCCAGGGCCTGTGGGCTCTCAGTGGACCGGGTGCATCGTGCGGCGCAGCCAGGGCGCGGCGGCGATCACGAGCAGACCGGCGGCGACCGCGATCGCGCCGTTGACGCCGAAGTAGGCGGGCTTGGAGACGTCGTCGTAGAGCTTCACGGTCTGGGCCTGGATGCCGTTGGCGAGGGCCAGCGAGAGGAACCAGAGGGACATCGTCTGGCTGGCGAAGGCGCGCGGGGCGAGCTTCGTGGTGGCCGACATGCCGGACGTCTCCAGGAGGACGTCGCCGAGCCCCAGCAGGAAGTACGAGCCGACGATCCACCAGGCCGACATCAGGTGGTCCCCGTTGTCGTGGCCGGAGGTCGGCAGCACCATCAGGAGGAAGGACAGGCCTCCCAGCACCACTCCGAACGCGATCTTGTTGGAGGCGTGCGGCTGGCTGTGCCCCATCCGGACCCACAGCGTGGCCACGACCGGGGCGAGCGCCACCTCGAAGGCGCCCAGGGCGGAGGCGTACCAACTGGCGGGGAAGTCGAAGCCGAGGATCGTCGTCTCGGCGTTCGACGCGGCCAGCAGCATCATCGTCGAGTACGCCTGGAAGAGGATGAAGTTGAAGACCGTGGAGGCCAGGAACAGCACGATGTACGGGCGCAGCCGGCCCCGTTCCCCGGGGGTCACCCGGGGGCTCCTGAACATCACCGCGAAGTAGACCACCGGCGCGATCACCGAGATCAGGGTCAGCAGGTCCACGAACCGGCCCATGGTCAGCCATCCGGCGGCGGCCGGCAGGACCGCGAGGACGGCCACCACCAGCAGCCCCAGGACGATCAGTCGGACGGTCCTGCGCATGGACGCCGGCGGCAGCGCGAATTCGGCCGCGTTCCTGCGCCCGGCCAGGTGACGGCGGCCCGCGACGTACTGGATCAGACCGAAGGTCATACCGACCGCGGCCGCCGAGAAGCCCCAGTGCCAGCCCTGGTGGTCGCCGAGCCAGCCGGTGATCAGCGGGCCGGCGAAGGCGCCGATGTTGATCGCCATGTAGTACACGGCGAAACCGGCGTCGCGGCGGTCGTCGTCGGTGCGGTAGAGCTTGCCGACCATGGTGGCGACGTTCGGCTTCAGCAGGCCCGTGCCCGCGCTGATCAGGCCGAGTCCCGCCCAGGTCATGGCCGCGGTGGGCACCGCCATCGCGTAGTGGCCGCAGGCGATCAGGACGCCGCCCCACAGGACCGCCCGGTACGAGCCGAGGATGCGGTCGGCCAGCCAGCCGCCGGCCACCGAGACCAGATAGACCAGCGTCCCGTACGCGGCCGAGACGGACGCGGCCGTTCCGGCGGACATGCCCATGCCGCCGTGGGCCACCGTGTCCGCGAAGTACAGGACGAGGATCGCCTGCATCCCCAGGAACGAGAACCGCTCCCAGACCTCCAGGCCCGAGAGGGTGAGCAGGCCCCTGGGCTGGCCGAAGAAGGCGTGGTCGTCGGCGGGGTCCGAGGGCGGGCCGCCGGGCTCCGGATCAGGGTCGGACTCGATCGTGTCGCGGGACAAGAAGGATCACTTCCTGAAAAACGGCTCGCTTTCAGGACGTACCGGATGTGTCGCCTGTACCGGATGTATCAGTCGTATCAGCAGATCAAGAACATACCTTCCGTGATCGGATACCGCCCGGCTGGCGGCAGGGGGCAAAAGGGGGCAGGTGGAGCGTGTCAGGCAGGGTGGTGGCAGGTGACGGGCGGGCGCTCACTCTGATCGAAAGGCGACCGGATACGCTGACTTGAGTGCCAGCAGCGACACATCGACAAACACCCACAGCATCCGCAACACCGGCAGCACCCGGAACACTCAGAGCATCCAGAGACCGCCGTTGAGAGCGTCAGCAGACAGGAGACCCTCGTGACCGTCGTCGGGCCGTTCGGGCTGAGCGTGCGGGACCAGGCTCTCGAAGCCGATGTCCAGGCCGGATTGGCGGCTGTCGAGGAGGGACTGCTCGAGGCCACCAAGAGTGAGGTCCCGTTCATCACGGAGGCCGCGCAGCACCTCGTGCGCGCCGGCGGCAAGCGGTTCCGGCCGCTGCTCGTGACGCTCGCGGCGCAGTTCGGCGACCCGTACGCGCCGGGTGTCGTGCCCTCGGCCGTGGTCGTCGAGCTGACCCACCTCGCCACGCTGTACCACGACGACGTGATGGACGAGGCGGACGTGCGCCGCGGAGTGCCCAGCGCCAACAGCCGCTGGGGCAACTCGGTCGCGGTCCTCACGGGCGACTTCCTCTTCGCGCGGGCCTCGCACATACTGGCCGACCTCGGCCCCGAGGCCGTACGCATCCAGGCGGAGGCGTTCGAGAGGCTGGTCACCGGCCAGATCCTGGAGACGGCGGGCCCGCGCGACGGGCGTGACCCGATCGACCACTACATGGACGTGCTCAGCGGCAAGACCGGCTCGCTGATCGCCGTGGCCGGACGGTTCGGCGCGATGATGTCGGGCGCCGACGAGACGGTCGTCGACGTGCTGACGCAGTACGGCGAGCGGCTCGGCGTCGCCTTCCAGCTCGCCGACGACGTGCTGGACATCGCCAGCGACACGCGTGAGTCCGGCAAGACGCCGGGCACCGACCTGCGTGAGGGCATCCCGACGATGCCCGTGCTGCGGCTGCGCGAGCGCGTGGAGCGGCTGGGGCTCGCCGAGGACATCGCGCTGTCGGAGCTGCTCGCCTCGGATCTGTCCGACGACGCGCGGCACGCCGAGGCGCTGGCCAGGCTGCGGGTGCACCCCGCCCTGGACCAGGCCCGCCGCGACACCGTGCGGTACGCGGAGGACGCCCGCGCCACGCTGGCGCCGCTCCCGGAGTGCGACGCGAAGGCGGCGCTGGTGGAGCTGTGCGACGCGGTGGTCCACCGGGCGGGCTGACCTGCCCGTTTCCCCGTTTCCCAAAGATCCCCTCGGGCGTTTTTTCAAGACCCCCTTCATGTGTGACTCAGGTCACATACCTGGAACGAGTCCAAATTCGGATCCGGTCCGTAGTCCCCCATAGAAGCTGACGCAGGGGGCGTCAGCGGAACTACGGGGAGAAAAAAGAATCATGGGGACAATCGTTACGTTCGCGCAGCGTCGTAAGAAGCTCGTCATGACCGGCGTCGCGGTGGCCACCGCGGCCGGAGTCGCCGCCGCCGTCATCCCGGCGCTCGCCGACAGCGGGAGCTCCGGCAAGGGCGCGAGCGCGAGTGCGAGTGCCGGCGCGGGCCACTCGGGGCACGGGGACAAGTCCATCGAGGTGCAGAGCGGCGCTCTCGCCGGCGGCAGCGGCGGCACCATCCTCGCCGCCAGCCTGAACGGCGCCAACGAGGTGCCGGTGCAGGGCGGCCCCGCCGTCGGTGACAAGGACGGCGCGGCGCTCGAGTTCGTCAAGGTCAAGGGGGACAAGGTGTCCGTCGCCGTCAAGTGGCGCGGCACCGGCAAGCCGACCCTGCTCCACATCCACCAGGGCGCCAAGGGTGTCAACGGCGGTATCAAGGTCGACTTCACCAAGCTGCTGGACAACGCCAAGGGCCGCACGGTCACCGGCACGGTCAAGGTCAAGGACGCTGCCCTGCTCGGGCAGCTGAAGTCCGACCCGGGCAGCTTCTACGCCAATCTGCACACCGCCGAGTTCCCGGGCGGAGCCGTCCGCGGCCAGCTCCACAAGGTCACCACGAAGTTCGACTTCCGGCACGCGCTGAACAACTTCCAGGCGTCCGTCATCAAGGGCAAGCAGATCTACGAGTGCAAGAAGGCGGCCGACGGCACCACGTCCTTCGCCCAGCGTGACGTGGCCGCCGTGCTCGGCGGTCCCATCGCGCACTCGTTCGTGAAGCCCAACTCGGGTACTCCGCAGTGGATCGCGGCCGACCGCAGCGCGGTCACCGGCGCGCTGATCTCGAAGACCCCGAACGGCGACAAGAACATCCCCGAACTGGACCTCAGGGCCACGCAGTCCGGCAAGCACCGGGGGCTGCTCGCGGACACCGCGGAGATCCTGCGGCTGAACACCGTGGGCGGGGTCGCTCCGGCCGGTTCCTGCAAGGTGGGCAAGATCGTGGGAGTTCCGTACGGGGCGGACTACGTGTTCGTGAACCGGTGAACAGCCCGCTGACCACCGGCTGATCCGCCGGATCGGGAAGCCATCCACCCGGGTCGGGATGTGATCCACCCGGATCTGAAAGGGTTTCACCCGGCTCCGGCGAGATACACGGACGGCGTCTTCCCCGCGCGACCCCTACGGGTCGGGGGAGCCGCCGTCCACCCATGTCATACCGCAGGTGTACGCGGAGTTGGCTCCGAGGTCTGACGCTTTCCGCCGGCCGATTTGGTCAGATTGGACACACCACTTCACAGGAGTTCGGGTGACAATGGCGGCGGGGATGGACGAGTGCATCAGCCGCCGACAACGGAGGTAGGGCACACATGGCACCGTACGAATCCGACGACAACACGAACGAGGACCTGCGCACCGGCCGACGCAAAGCCGCTCGGTACGTCGTCCCCGTCGCGGTGCTGGGGGTGGCAGCGGCGACCATCGGGCTGGTCCCGGCGTTCGCCGGTTCCGGCGACCCGGACCTGCCGGACATCACCGCCCAGCAGCTCATCGAGAAGATCGCCGCGTCGGACGTACAGCAGCTGTCCGGCACGGTGAAGATCAGCACGGACCTCGGCCTGCCGAACCTCGGCGGCCTGGAGAGCAGCCTCGGCGGCGGAATGGGCGGAGGCGGCGACGACTCGGGTTCCTCCGCGGACCCGTCGTCCAAGCTGCTTGAACTGGCGTCCGGTACGCACACGTTGCGGGTCGCGTCCGACGGCGAGGACAAGCAGAAGCTCTCGCTGCTCGACAAGGCCGCCGAGTACAGCGTGATCCACAACGGCGACGAGGTGTGGGCGTACGACAGCGCTTCGAACGAGGCGTACCACATGAAGGACTCCTCCGGCGCCGCCGAGAAGGGGACGAAGGGCAAGGCCGACGACGTGCCGGCCACGCCCAAGGAGCTGGCCGAAGAGGCACTGAAGGCGGCCGACGACACGACGTCCGTGACGGTCGACGGCACGGCGCAGGTCGCGGGCCGCGACGCCTACAAGCTGCTGATCAAGCCCAAGGCGTCCGGTTCGACGGTCGGCGCGATCTCCATCGCGGTGGACTCGAAGACCGGTCTGCCGCTGAAGTTCACGCTGACCCCGGCGAGCGGCGGCGCGGCCGTCATCGACGCGGGCTTCACCAAGGTCGACTTCTCCAAGCCGGCCGCGTCCACCTTCGACTTCAGCCCGCCCAAGGGCACGAAGGTCACCGAGGGCGACGAGGGGAAGGCCGAGGGCAAGGCGGACCGGGCGCAGCCCAAGGGCGGCGAGGACCTGGGCAAGGAGTTCCAGGGCCTGAACGTCATCGGTGAGGGCTGGAGCTCGATAGCCCAGTTCGACACCGGCGGCGAGGGCATGCCGTCGGAGTCCTCCGGCGCGGGTGACGCGGGCCGCTTCCTCGACTCGCTGGGCGACCAGGTGACCGGCAAGTTCGGCTCGGGCACGGTCTTCTCGACCCGCCTGGTCAACGCGCTCATCACGGACGACGGCAAGGTCTACGCGGGCGCGGTCACCAAGGACGCGCTGGTGAAGGCGGCCAACGCGGCGAAGTAGCGCACGCGGTCTGGTCCCGGTAGTCCCCTGTGGGAAAGGCGAAGTGAGGGAGTCGATGGCGGAACTGTCCACCGCGGACGGTGACATGGCGGGTGAGCGCGGCACGGCCGGCGCGGGCGACACCGCGGCGGCCGGTCACACGGCGAAAGCCGGTGACACGGTGGCGGACGCGGCAGCGATCGCGGACACGGGTGACACCGTGATCGCCACCCGCGCCCTCACCAAGCGCTACCGCGGCGGACAGCTCGCCGTCGACGGCCTCGACCTGGCCGTCCCGGCGGGCAGCGTCTTCGGCTTCCTCGGGCCGAACGGCTCCGGGAAGACGACCACCATCAGAATGCTGATGGGCCTGATCGAGCCGACCTCCGGCACGGCGCGCGTGCTGGGCCGGCCCATGCCGCGCGCCACCAGTGCCGTCCTGCCGCACGTCGGCGCGCTCATCGAGGGACCGGCTCTCTACGGCTTCCTCTCCGGCCGCGACAACCTCCTGCGATACGACTCGGCCGACCCGACCGCCGACCCGCGCACCCGGCGTACGCGCGTCGCGGCCGCGCTGGACCGCGTCGGGCTGACGGCAGCCGCGGGCAAGAAGGCGAAGGCGTACTCCCTGGGGATGAAGCAGCGGCTCGGGCTCGCGGCGGCGCTGCTGCAGCCCCGCCGGCTGCTCGTGCTGGACGAGCCGACCAATGGGCTCGACCCGCAGGGGATGCGGGAGATCCGTTCCCTGGTGAGGGAGTTGGCGTCGGACGGCACCACGGTCTTCCTCTCCTCGCATCTGCTCGACGAGATCGAGCAGGTCTGTACGCACGTGGCGGTGATGGCCCAGGGACGGCTGATCACCCAGGGGCCGGTGGCCGATCTCGCGGCGGGCGCGCGTGGCCGGCTCGTCGTGACGACACCGGATCCGGGCGACGCGGCCCGGGTGCTGAAGGAACAGGGCGTGAGTGATGTCGTGGTCGCCGAGGACCGTGTGACCGCCGAGCCACCGGACCGCGAGCTCGCCGAGGTGAACGCGGCGCTGGTGACGGCGGGCGTCCGTGTCCGGGGCTTCGGGGTCGAACGGGCCTCGCTGGAGGACGCGTTCGTGGCGCTCACGGGGGAGGGATTCGATGTCGCGGGCTGAGCTCACCGAACCGTCGGCCCAGGCCGCGAAGCCGGCCCCCGGCACACGGACGCCGACCCCGCTGTGGACCCTCGGCCTGCTGCGCAACGAGCTGGGGACCACACTCCGGCGGTGGCGGACGATCGCGCTGCTCGGCGTGCTGGCCGCGGTGCCGGTGCTGGTCGGGATCGCGGTCAAGATCGAGACGAGCGGCGGCTCGTCGGCCGGAGGCGGCGGAGGCGAGGGGCCCGCCTTCATCGCGCAGATCACCAACAACGGACTGTTCCTGGTCTTCACCGCACTCGCCGCCACACTGCCGTTCTTCCTGCCGATGGCGGTCGGCGTCGTCGCGGGCGACGCGATAGCGGGCGAGGCCAACGCGGGGACACTGCGCTATCTGCTGGTCGCCCCGGCCGGTCGCACCCGCCTGCTGATCACCAAGTACGCGACCACGCTGGCCTTCTGCCTCATCGCGACCCTCGTGGTGGCGACCTCGGCGCTCATCGTGGGCGCGCTCCTGTTCCCACTGGGCGAGCTGACGACGATCTCCGGCACGCGGATCAGTTTCGGCGAGGGGCTCGGGCGGGCGC
>NZ_JAPWHT010000739.1:0-2996 GCF_027270795.1 Streptomyces sp. ActVer | reverse complement strand
AACCCGCCCCGCCGGAGTCAGGCCGCGTGCCCCCCGCCCACCGAGAACCCCGCCCCCGTGACATCCCCCGCCCCCGCCCCCGCCACCTTGGCCCCGGCCCGGCCACGGCAGCCGCCCGGGCCCAGCCACCGCCACGGCTCCCGCACGGAGGGAGGCATACGCGCATGCGAGTCCCCGTCGTCCATCGAGTCCCCGTCGTCCATCAGCAGGCCCGGCGGCGGCGTGCCCGCTACGCCCGCCTCCTCTGGAACGGCGCCGAGATCCTCGTAACCCTCGGTGTCGTCCTCATGCTCCTCGTCGTCCACCAGCTGTGGTGGACCAATCGGCAGGCACGGGAGGGCGCCGAGAGGAAGGTCCAAGCCCTGCAGCGGGAGTGGGAGGGAGAGGGGGACGGGGGTGGCGAGGGCGATTCGGCGGGCGGCGGATCCGTCTCGGACCGTGGCTCCACCTCCCCCGGCGACGGGGACGGCGACAGCGACGGTGACCATGCCGGCGGCGGCTCCCGGTCCGCGCCGGACTCCGCCTCCGCCACCAATCCCGGCCCCCGTCCCCGTTGGACCCAGGCCTACGCCATCCTGACCATCCCCCGTCTCGACCTCCGTGTTCCGGTCGCGGAAGGGATCAGCAAGGCGAACGTGCTCAACAAGGGGTACGTCGGCCACTACCCGGGGACCGCGCAGCCCGGGCGGGACGGGAACTTCGCGCTCGCCGGGCATCGGAACACCCACGGCGAGCCGTTCCGGTACATCAACCGGCTTCGGCGGGGGGACCGGATCGAGGTGGAGACCAGGACCGCCGTCTATACGTACGTCGTCGACAGGACGCTGTCGCAGACCTCGGCGCGGGACGGGGGAGTGATCCGGGAGATCCCTCGCAGCACGGTCAGGCCCTCGTACGGGTACTCCGACCCCGGCTACTACCTCACGCTCACCACGTGCACTCCGGAGTACACGTCCAAGTACCGCCTGGTGGTCTGGGGGAAGCTCGGTTCCATGCGGCCCCGCTGAGCCATCTCGCCGAGCCACCCCGCCGAGCCATCCGCCGAGCAGCCCGAGCCCGAGCCCGAGCCCGGGCCTCCGCCGGATCAGGCCTTCTTCACCTGGTCGTAGCGGCCCAGGAAGTCCGGCCTGCCGTTCCGTATCCGGTGGAGGAAGAGGCCGTTGACCCAGCGGAACTGCTTGGTCACCGGATCGAATTCGATGGTCTTGGCGAGCCCCTTGTGGGTGGTCTGGCGGAGCCTGCGCACCATGGCGCCCCGCTCGGGCTCGACGCTGCCCAGCTCGCGCAGGCCCTGGGCGACGAAGAGCAGCGCGTCGTACGCCTCCACGGCGAAGCGCCCGACCGTGCTTACTCCGAAGCGCTTCCTGTACGTCTTCACGAAGCGTGCCGCGGTCGGCAGCTCGGCCGGGTCGACGTAGGTCGTCACCATCACCCAGCCTTCGGCTGCCCGGCCCGCCTCCCTGAGGAACGCGGTCTGCAGGACGGGTTCCGGGGCCATGCGCGTCCCCCGGAATCCGGCCCGTTCCAGCGCGCGGGCGCAGCGGGCGGCCCGGTGCGGTGAGGAGCCGGCGTACACGACGGCCTGCGCGTCGGAGGCGAGCACGGCGGCGGCGACCGTGTCGAAGTCCTCGCTGTCCGCGGGGACGGCATGGGTCGTGGTCGTGCCTTTGGAGGGCGGGTACGCAGTCAGGGTCTTGACGATCTGCCAACTGGTCCGGCTCGCCGCCCTGTCGTCCACGAGGGCGGTCCTGCGGCTCTTCTCGGCGTGGGTGAGGTAGTGGATGAAGGGTGTCGACAGGGTGCTCTCGTCGGGCCTGAGCTGGAAGTACCCGCGGGAGACGGTCTGGGAGTAGAGGTCGTCTCCGGAGGAGACGGTCACGATGGGCAGCAGGGCCTTCTCGTAGCGGGATACGGCGGTCTCGGCCGAGGCACTGCCGGTCGGGCCGATGACGGCGTACACGTCGTGGTCCGCGACGAACTTTCCGGCCACTTCCTCGGCCCGCTTCGCCTCGCCCGCGTCGTCGAGGACCTTCAGGGCCAGGTCGAAGGTGCGGTCGTCGCGGGACCGGGAGTTGAAGTCCGCCACGGCAATCCGGGCGCCCCGCTCCTGAGCCCTGCCGATCGCCTTGTCCGGGCCCGACAGGTCCGCGTGCAGGCCGATGACGTACCGGGGCAGTGGTGCGGAACTCGTCGCGCCGTTGCCGCCGGACGCGGGCCTGGAGGTGGCCCAGGCCGCGAGGCCGCCACCGGTCAGGACGACCGCGGCCGCCGAGCCCAGCGTCAGCAGGCGGCGCCGGGAGAGGCCGGGCGGCTCCGGCGGTTGCACGACTGTGGCCGGCCCGGGGTCGGGCAGGGCCAGGACGGCGGACGAGCGTTCCGCGATCAGCCGGGGCAGCGAGGGCGGCAGCCAGTCGTCCTTCCACGCGCCCGCCTGCCCGCCTGCTTGCTTGCCTGCCCGCCCGTCCGTCCGTTCGCCCTCCCGTTCGTCCTCACCGGCCAGGGCGTCCCGTACCTCCTGTGCGGTGGGTCTGGCCGCCGGGTCCTTGGCGAGGCAGTCGGTCAGCAGCGGGACCAGGGTCCACGGCACGGCGTCCAGGTCCGGTTCCTCGTGGACCGTGCGGAAGATGACCGCGGCCGCGGTGCCGGTGCCGAACGGGCGGCGGCCGGTCGCCGCGTACGCCAGGACGCAGCCCAGCGAGAAGACGTCGCTCGGCGGGCCGATGTCACCGCCCCGCGCCCGCGCCTGCTCGGGCGAGAGGTAGCCGGGCGAGCCGATCACCACGTCGCTCGCGGTCAGCGCGGTGGCACCGGTGGAGCGCGCGATGCCGAAGTCGATCAGCCGGGGGCCGTCTAGGGCGAGCAGGATGTTGCCCGGCTTTACGTCCCGGTGCACCAGGCCCGCGGCGTGCACCTCGGTGAGCGCCTCGGCCAGCCGGGCGCCCAGCGCGCGGACCGTACGCTCCGGCAGCGGCCCGTGCAGCGTGACGGCCTCGGCC
>NZ_JAPWHT010000738.1:0-2998 GCF_027270795.1 Streptomyces sp. ActVer | reverse complement strand
GCCCAGTGCGCCAGGGCCCAGCCGCGCCGCCGCTCGCCGCCCTGCGCCGCCGGGGTCTTCGGGACGGTCACGGTCACGGTGCGCGTGCCGTCGGGGCCGTTCGAGGCGGTGGACGAGGTCGACGGTACGGTCGTCGGGGCCGACGGGGAGGCCGAGGGCGTGGCGGCCACTTCGGCGCCCGTCTCCTGGAACGCGTCGCGCCCGAAGTCCCGTACGAGCGCGGCACGTACCGCGTCCGGGCCCCCGGGCGGTGTGCTCGGACGGCCGTCGCAGGTGAAGGTGGCGCCCGCGCGCCCGGTCAGGGCCGCGGCGAGGAGCGTGGCGTCCGGCTCGTGCTTCGCGTACGCCTCCGGGAAGCCGCTGCGCTGGACGCGCTGCGCGGCGACGGTGAGCGGCAGTTTCGTGTAGTCCGGCACCTTCTCCAGCTGTTCGTAGAACTCGCCCGCCGCGTACGCCGGGTCCAGGATCTCCTTCTCGGTGCCCCAGCCCTGTGACGGCCGCTGCTGGAACAGGCCCAGCGAATCACGGTCGCCGTGGCTGATGTTGCGCAGGGCGGACTCCTGGAGGGCCGTCGCGAGGGCGATGGTGACGGCACGCTCGGGCACGCCGCGGCTGGTGCCGACGGCCGTGATCGTCGCCGCGTTCACCGCCTGTTCCGCCGTGAACTCGTACGACGCTCCGTCGCCGCTGCCGGAGACGACCGTGCACTTCGGTTCTCCGGTGCTCCCTGTCAGGTACTGCACGGCGAGATAGCCGGCGAGGGCGAGCAGCACGACGAAGGCGGCTCCGGAGCGGAGGAGACGGCCACGGCGTACGGACCTGGCGGAGGTGGGGGACGGCTCTGGCACGCGTACAAGGTACTGGAGAGTACTGTCCGCCATCTGTGGGACTGTGGACAAGGCAGTGACGGCAGAGGTATCAGGCCACCGACCGGGCCGGGACGCGCCTCGCGTTAGGGTCGACGGCATGGCCGACACCCAACTTGACCTCGCCCTGGACGCCGCCCGGCTCACCGCGCAGCTCGTCGACTTCCCCTCCGAGAGCGGCACCGAGAAGCCCCTCGCGGACGCGATCGAGGGCGTCCTGAGGGGCCTGCCCCACCTGACGGTCGAGCGGTACGGCAACAACGTCGTCGCGCGTACGAACCTGGGCCGGGCCGAGCGCGTGATCCTGGCCGGCCACATCGACACGGTCCCGATCGCCGACAACGTGCCCTCGCGCCTCGACGAGGACGGCGTGCTGTGGGGCTGCGGCACCTGCGACATGAAGTCGGGCGTCGCCGTCCAGCTGCGGATCGCGGCCACGGTCCCGGCACCCAACCGCGACCTCACCTTCGTCTTCTACGACAACGAAGAGGTCGCCGCACACCTCAACGGGCTGAAGCATGTGTCCGAGGCACACCCGGAGTGGCTGGAGGGCGACTTCGCGGTCCTCCTGGAGCCGTCCGACGGGCAGGTCGAGGGCGGCTGCCAGGGCACCCTGCGCGTGCTGCTGCGGACGAAGGGCGAGCGGGCGCACTCCGCGCGCGGCTGGATGGGCTCCAACGCCATCCACGCCGCCGCCCCGATCCTCGCGCGCCTCGCCGCCTACGAGCCGCGCTACCCGGTCATCGACGGCCTGGAGTACCGCGAGGGCCTCAACGCCGTCGGTATCTCGGGCGGGGTGGCGGGCAACGTCATCCCCGACGAGTGCGTGGTGACCGTCAACTTCCGCTACGCGCCCGACCGCACGGAGGCCGAAGCGCTGGCCCACGTCCACGAGGTCTTCGCCGACTGCGGTGTCGAGGAGTTCGTGGTCGACGACCACAGCGGCGCGGCGCTGCCGGGCCTCTCCCACCCAGCGGCCGCCGCCTTCATCGAGGCCGTCGGGGGCACCCCCCAGCCCAAGTACGGCTGGACGGACGTCTCCCGGTTCAGCGCGCTCGGCGTCCCGGCCGTCAACTACGGCCCCGGAAACCCGCATCTGGCACACAAGCGGGACGAAAGGGTGGAAATCGTGAAGATCCTCGCGGGCGAGGAGCGGCTGAGGGCGTGGCTGACCGCCTGACCCGTACCTGACGGCGGTTCATGGCGGACATGTCGGCGTCCCCCCTCCGTAACCCGCGTAGATCTACGCTGGGGTGGAACGACCCGCACGCGTGAAGGGAGCGGACATGGCTACTGGCAACCCGGAGGGCAAGAAGCGGCCACCGGAGGAGCAGCGGCTGGGCCCCGTGCTGCGCAGGCGGGGACAGGTGCAGGCGAGCACCACGGACCAGCGGCTGCTTGACGCGGGCGGGCCCTCGGACTGGGTCCACACCGATCCCTGGCGGGTGCTGCGCATCCAGTCGGAGTTCATCGAGGGCTTCGGTACGCTGGCCGAACTGCCGCCCGCGATCAGTGTGTTCGGCTCGGCGCGGACGAAGGCGGACTCTCCGGAGTACGAGGCGGGGGTCGCGCTCGGGCGCGGTCTGGTCGAGGCGGGCTTCGCCGTCATCACGGGCGGTGGGCCCGGGGCCATGGAGGCCGCCAACAAGGGTGCCTGCGAGGCCAAGGGCATCTCCGTCGGGCTCGGCATCGAGCTGCCCTTCGAGCAGGGGCTCAACCAGTACGTCGACATCGGGCTCAACTTCCGCTACTTCTTCGTGCGGAAGATGATGTTCGTGAAGTACGCCCAGGGGTTCGTGGTCCTGCCCGGCGGTCTCGGCACCCTCGACGAACTCTTCGAGGCGCTCACCCTCGTCCAGACCCAGAAGGTCACCCGCTTCCCGATCGTCCTCTTCGGTACGGAGTACTGGGGCGGCCTCGTGGACTGGCTCAAGAACACCCTGATCGCCCAGGGCAAGGCCTCGGAGAAGGACCTCCTCCTCTTCCACCTCACGGACGACGTGGACGAGGCGGTGGCGCTGGTTTCGAAGGAGGCGGGGAGGTAGGGGTTTTTCCTCGCCCCCGCCGCCCCTACCCGTCCCGTCCCTGGGGGCTGCCGCCCCCAGACCCCCGCATCGCGCTGACGCGCTCGT
>NZ_JAPWHT010000737.1:0-3007 GCF_027270795.1 Streptomyces sp. ActVer | reverse complement strand
GCTGCTGCTCGACTCGCAGCGGGCGGCCGGGGTCGACACGGCCGGGGTCCTCGTCGGCGGGGCACCCACCGGGGTCGCGCTGATCACGGTGGACCCGTCCGGCGACAACAGCATCGTCGTGTCGCCCGGCGCGAACGGCCGCCTCACCCCGGCCGACGTCCACGCGGCCTCGGCCCTGCTCGCGGCCTCCCGGGTGGTCTCGGCCCAGCTGGAGATCCCGCTGGAGACGGTCGTGGAGGTCGTACGCGGCCTGCCGTCCGGCACCCGTTTCGTACTGAACCCGTCCCCGCCCCGGGAGTTGCCCGAGGAGGTGCTCGCGGCCTGCGACCCGCTGATCGTGAACGAGCACGAGGCGCGGGTGGTGCTCGGCGCCGACGCGGGCGATACGCCCGAGCGGTGGGCCGAGGCGCTGCTCGCGCTCGGTCCGCGCTCGGTGGTCGTCACCCTGGGCGAGGAGGGCGCGCTGGTCGCCGACGCCTCCGGCACGGCCCGGGTGCCGTCCATGAAGGTGAACGCCGTGGACACGACCGGCGCGGGCGACTCCTTCACCGCGGCGCTGGCCTGGCGCCTCGGCGCCGGGGAGTCCCTCGCGGACTCGGCGGCATACGCGGCCCGCGTGGGAGCCGTCGCCGTCACCCGCGAGGGCGCACAGGCGTCCTTCCCCACCGCCGAAGAGGTCGAAGAGGTCACCGCACTGTGAAGAAGGCCGGAATACTGAACCGTCATCTCGCGGGCGCGATAGCCGAGCTGGGCCACGGCGACGGCGTACTGGTCTGCGACGCGGGCATGCCCATCCCGGCCGGGCCGAGGGTGGTGGACCTCGCCTTCCGCGCGGGCGTCCCGTCCTTCGAGGAGGTGCTTGAGGGCCTGCTGGAGGAGCTGGTCGTGGAGAGTGCCACGGCGGCGAAGGAGGTACGGGAGGCGAACCCGGAGGCGGCCGCGCTGCTGGCCGACCGCTTCCCCTACGCGCTGACCCACGTCTCCCACGAGGACCTGAAGATCCTCTCGGCGAACGCCCGGCTGATCGTGCGGACCGGCGAGGCCCGCCCGTACGCGAATGTGCTGCTGCACTGCGGGGTCTTCTTCTAGGCCCCGGGACAAGCTTCGGGCAGGAGTGCCCGGACAAGCTTCGAGGGGGCCCGGTCCGTCGACCGGGCCCCCTCGGTTTCCCCTCCCCCAACCAGAACCCCCGCGATCCCCCCGGATCCCCCTCCAGAAGTCCTGATGCCAAGTACGACCCACGGAGTGCGGGGAGGGTTGCACGGTCTCTTGAGATTTTTTTGAGGTCCGACGAGGGGCGGATGTGAGGTCCGTCGGCGCCGGGCGGCGGGGGACGGCCGGTGCCTCAGTCGCCCTCGGCGCGGACCCGGTCGGCGATGCCCAGGGTCAGCTTCTCCGCCTGGTCCTCAAGGTTCCACTTGCCGTCCTGGTAGGCGTGGTTGCTCACCCAGTACACGAGGACGCCGTCGCGCAGCGACCTCGTGAGGACCGCCAGCGACCAGTCGTTGCCCCCGTCGTGCCACACGACCCGCCCTTCGGGGCTCTCGCGGACGGCCCAGCCGTATCCGTACCAGCCGTCGTCGGAGTCGGGCACCCGCACGCGGGGCGCGAACAGCTTCTCCCTGGCCCGTTCCGGCAGGACCGCGTCGCCCGAAAGGGCCCGGTGCCAGCGGAACATGTCCTCGGCGGTGGAGAGCATTCCGCCGTTGCCGCGCAGGTTCCAGTACGGCCCGTCGGCGGCCCAGGGATGGTCGAGGGGCCTGCCCTTGCTGCGCCCCTTGCTGTCGTACTCCACCGCGACCAGGTGCTGCGGCCACCGGGGCAGTACGTATCCGGTCCGCTCCATCCCCGCCGGACCGAACAGCTGCCGGGCGAGGAACGGCTCGTAGCCCTCTCCGGACGCCTTCTCGACGATCGCGGCGAGCAGGCTGTAACCGGTGTTGGAGTAGTGGAACTCCTTCCCAGGAGCCGACTGCGGCTTCGACGCCAGGGCCTGCCGCACCATCTCGTCGCGGGAGACCGGGTCGTAGTCGTCGCCGAGCCCCTCGACCAGGCCCGATGTGTGCGTGAGCAACTGTTCGATCGTAATGTCCTGTTTGTCCTCGGGGACCGGGCCGAGGAACCGGCTGATCCGGTCGCTCACCCGCAGCCGCCCCATCACCTCCAGCTTCAGGATCGCGGCGGCGGTGAACTGCTTCGTGATCGACATGACGTCGTAGACCGTGCGGCAGCTCGCGGGGGTGCCGGCCGCGCGGTCCGCCGTCCCGAAGCCTCCGCAGTAGGCGAGTTCGTCGCCGCGCGCTGCGATCACGGTCCCGCCGGGACCGGCTGGGATGGTCCGGCGGAGGAAGTCGGCGACCGACTCCCCGTCGCGCGCCTTCGCGGCGGGCCCGGCGGCCGACCGCTCCTCGGCGGGCCCTTTCGCGGGCTCTTCGGCACACGCGCCCAGCGTCAGCAGGGTCGCCAGGGCGGTGACGGCGGCGGCGGTACGGCGGCAGCGGGACTGACCCATATGACCTATGACCTCCAACATCGGGAATCCGCACCGAGGTTGACCGCCACCGTCGCCGTTCCTCAAGCTGTCAGGTGTTCGAGCTTGTGCGAACCCGTGTACGTCCAGCTCACCAGGGGGACCACCGTCATGACCACCGCACCGCCCACCCCGCCCGACACCGACCCGGCCGCCTTCGTGGCGGGGCTGCGGCGCCTCAAGGCGTGGTCGGGCCTCAGCTATCGCCGGCTGGAACGCGCCGCGGCGGAGGCGGGCCACTCCCTGCCGTACTCCACGGCGGCGACCATGCTCGGCCGGGAACGGCTGCCCCGCGAGGAGTTGGTCGCCGCGTTCGTCGCGGCGTGCGGGGTCCGGGGCGCCGAGGCGGAGGCGTGGCTGGACGCCCGGACCGACATCGCGTGCGGGCCGCCGCCTGCGCTTGTGCCTGCGCTTGTGCCTGTGCCTACGGACGCCACACCTGCGTCCGTGCCTGTGGTCGCCGCGCCCTTGAACACC
>NZ_JAPWHT010000736.1:0-3017 GCF_027270795.1 Streptomyces sp. ActVer | reverse complement strand
GATCTGCGGTCTCGGTCGGCTCGGTGACGGCCAGCAGCGGGGTGCCGAGCCCGGCGAGTGCCTCGATGCCCACCTGCCGGTCCACGGCGTCGACCAGCACGGCGGTGTCGAAGCCGACGTCCGAACCCGTGCGGGCACCCGCCCGCCCCCAGTTCGCGGCGACCCGGCGGGCCGCGAGCGCCACCGGCCGACGGGCCAACAACCCGTCTCCGTCGGCCATGTGATCGCGCACCTTCGCGGAGGCGAGCACCAGCGAGACGGCGGCCGCGAGCCGGGCTCCCTCACCCTGGGCGACCGAAGCGCTCCGCATTCCGCGCAATGGACAGGGCCCCGCCGTGCGCCGCCATCCACTGGCGCGCTCGGCCTGAGCCTCCGTCAGAACCGATATCAGCAAGCCGTCGTAGTTCGTGACGACCCGTGCGAACTGTCCGTGATCCCCGCGAAGCGCGAGACACAGCCCGCACAAATGCGCCATCCATTGGGTTTTGAGGCTTTCCCCGAGCCGATGAGTGCAGGGCCTGACGATTCCGAACACGACGATCCCCCGTGATGTATACGACGTTGAGCTGCGGCATCGTACCGACCACCCCGTTCACCCGTACGCCCCAGCCGTCACCCGTCCGCCGTGAAGAATCATATTTCACTCTCAGTCAGCAGCGGTGTACGGCACGACCCTTGGGGTACGCGGCCTCTCGACGAATTCGCTGTGCACCAGTACCGTCACGAAACCCCCGCGCGGCGTCTATCCCCTTGGCGCGACATCCGCATCATGCACGACCATGGGGATGCGGAGAAAAGAAAGACCGCTGTGAGAGGAGGCGTCCACATGGGATCGGTGCGCAAGGCGAGTGCCTGGCTTGGCCTCGTCGACGACAACGATGACGAGCGTTACTACGACGACGACTACGCCGAAGGATCCGAGACCGGAGCCAGGGATGCCTGGGTCACGGATCCGCGTGTGAAGGTGGCGTCGGAAGCGGCCGAGGAGAAGGGCCGCCGGATCGGCACGGTCACCCCGGACAGTTTCCGGGACGCCCGTGGCATCGGCGAGCTCTTCCGCGACGGCGTTCCCGTCATCATGAACCTCACGGCCATGGAGGCGGCCGACGCCAAGCGCGTCGTCGACTTCGCGGCCGGCCTGATCTTCGGCCTGCGCGGCTCGATCGAGCGCGTGTCGAACCGGGTTTTCCTACTGACCCCCGCCGACACCGAAATCGTCAGCGGGGAGCCCGCCGGCCGCCGCGCGGACGGCTTCTTCAACCAGAGCTGAGCAGGGCCGCTCACCGGACCCGCCTCTCGGCGCCGCGGTAGGAACTCGCCTACCGGAACGCGTCGAGACCGGTGAGCGCCTTGCCCAGTACCAACTGGTGCATCTCGACGGTGCCTTCGTACGTCAGCACCGACTCGAGATTCGTGGCGTGCCGCATCACGGGGTATTCGAGCGAGATTCCGTTGGCGCCGAGAATCGTCCGCGCCGTACGGCAGATGTCGATCGCTTCTCGTACGTTGTTGAGCTTGCCGAAGCTGACCTGTTCGGGACGGAGCCGTCCCGCGTCCATGCGCCGCCCCAGATGATGGGCGAGCAGAATTCCCTTGTGCAGTTCGACCGCCATGTCGGCGAGTTTGGCCTGGGTGAGCTGGAAGCCGCCGATGGGCCGCCCGAACTGCTCGCGCGTCTTCGCGTATTCGACCGCCGTCTCGAAACTGGAGCGCGCGGCGCCCATCGCGCCCCACACGATCCCGTACCGGGCGTGCGACAGACAGCTGAGCGGCCCCTTCAGCCCGGTGACGCCGGGCAGCACCGCATCGCCCGGCAGCCGCACCTCGTCGAGCACCAACTCGCTGGTGACCGAGGCCCGCAGTGACCACTTGTGCTTGATCTCGGGTGCGGAGAACCCGGGACGGTCGGTGGGCACGACGAACCCACGGATCCCGTCATCGGTCTGGGCCCACACCACGGCCACGCCGGCCACGGACCCGTTGGTGATCCACATCTTCCGCCCGGTCAGAACCCAGTCCGAGCCGTCCCGCTTGGCGTACGTGCGCATGGCCCCGGGATCGGATCCATGATCGGGCTCGGTGAGCCCGAAGCACCCGATGACCTCGCCCGAGGCCATCCTCGGCAGCCACGTCTGCTTCTGCTCCTCGCTCCCGAAGCGGTGGATGGCGTACATCGCGAGGGATCCCTGCACGGAGACGAGCGAGCGGATCCCGGAGTCGGCGGCCTCCAGCTCCAGACAGGCGAGCCCGTACTGCACCGCGGAGGCCCCGGCGCACCCGTACCCGTCGAGCGACATCCCCAGCGCGCCGATCTCCCCCAACTCCCGCGCCAGCTCCCGGATCCCGGGCAGTTCACCCTTCTCGTACCACTCGGCCACATACGGCAGCACCCGATCCGCCGCCCACGCCCGCACGGTCCCCCGGACCGCCAGATCCTCCGCACTCAACAGATCATCGACACCGAGCGGATCAGCGGGATCGAACGGCGGCAGCTTCGATGAAGAGCTCGACGAAGAGGAAGCAGACATGACAGGGGCCTCCGGCACGGAAAACTAGCACTGTTAACCACGGGCGAGGCCCGACGTTACGACGCAGTGTCGCGCACGTCCAGAACAACTTCACGCGGGGCGGGGCGGAGATGCCTGGGGGCCTCACACCCCCATACGGACCGGCCATACGGACCCGCGGCCGCCGACGGCGAGGACGCGCCACGGGAAACCCGCACAGGACCGGCGCCCTTCACGGGCGGTGCGGGCGGGAAACGCATGAAAGCGCAACCACATCAAACGGTCAGCCGACACCAAACAGTCAGCCGACAGACTCCACCCGCAGCGAAGACTCCGCCTCCCGAGGCCCAGGCACCTCAACCCCAGCCGCCGCCCCACACTCCATGGCCCGAGGCAACCGCAGCGCCATCACCGCCCCCAGCAACAACAACCCCGCACTCACCAGCAACGTCACATGCAGCCCATGCACAAACGCATGCCGCGCAGCATGCCGCAACGCCTCCCCGGGCC
>NZ_JAPWHT010000735.1:0-3019 GCF_027270795.1 Streptomyces sp. ActVer | reverse complement strand
GCGGTGAGCAGGTGCTGTCGGCGATCGGCGCCACGGTGCCGGCCACCCTGCCGGTGAGCCCGGATCCGCGCGCCACCGACAAGATCAGCGTGAACGAGCAGACCGGGGCACTGCACGTACCGGACGAACTGCGCTGGCTGACCGACTTCGACCGGGCCGTCGCGGTCGGCATGGGGCTGCGGATCCCGCTCGACGACCGCACCCGCAACGGGCTGGACCGGCTGATAGTGCTCGGTCTGCGCGAGCAGTCCACTCCGCAGCAGGCCGGCGCCGACCTGGCCGCCCTGATCACCCGGCAGTTGCGCAGCCCGGACGGGTTCGGCCTGCTGCCGCAGGGCACACCCACGAACAACTCGGAGGAGACACCGGCCGGGCAGGACGCCGAGGAGGAGGCCGACGCGGCGCTGCGGAGCACGGACACGGCAGCCTTCACCGCGGCCACCGGCGACTGGACCACCCGTACCGACGGACAGCGGTTCGCCGAACTGCTCGGCCTCGACCCCGGCGTACTGGCCGGGATGCCCAACGCTGACGGCACCGACCAGCGCGACGCCCGCGCCGCGAACACCGCGCTGTGGCCCGCCACTTGGGGATACTTCCTGCAGACCGCGCTGCGACCGGTCCTCGGCCCGGCCGCGGTCGAGGCGACCCGGGACTTCTTCCTCCGCTACGTCTCCGGCCGCGGCCCGCTGCCTGCCGTGAAGATCGGGCGGCAGCCGTACGGGATCCTGCCGACGACCGCGTTCTCCCGGCTCGCCTATCCGGCCTCCGCGACGCACCGCCGGGCGCTGCACCGGGTACTGACCGCCGCCGGTCAGGACTGGAGTGCGGCGGCGGAGCAGGTTCCGCGTCTGGGCGCTCCCGCGGACGATGAGCAGCCTCCGCCGGACCCGCACCAGCTGCTGCTGGACATCCTTGCCCTGCACCCGACATCGGCCGAGTACCACCAGCGGTACGCGCAGAGCGTCGAGGACCTGTTCAACCGGGAGAACCTGGGCGGTCTCGGCCGGACCGTGCTGCCCGCGCTGGACCGGCTGGATCTGCCCGGTCCGGTGCGGGCGCTGCTCGACCGGTTCGGCGCCGCCACCGGCCCGGGTCGGGATCCGGACCTGCTGCGGCGGCTGTTCACGGACTTCCAGCAGCCTCTGCTGGCGCCGCTGGTCGACGACCGTCCACTGTCGGAGACCGACCCGGTCCGGGACTACACCCCGGACGAGCGGAACTATCTGCGGTGGCTGGCCGACGCGGCCGGCACCGACCTGCACACGGTCCGGCTGGAGCTGGGCTTCACCGGTGACGTACGGCCGGCCGCACTGCTGTATCTGCTGCTGCGTCACGCCGTGCTGCTCGGCTGGGCGGACACCGCGCGCGGCCTAGTCGCCGGGGCCGGCGGCGCCGGTCCGGCCGATCTGTCCACCGCGGACCCGGCGTTCATCCACGTGCGGATCCCGGCGCCCGGCCAGGTGCTGGAGAGCGAGAGCCGGTTCCGGCTGCTGTACTCCCCCGCCCCGGCCGTCACCGGGAACCCCGAGCAGCTGCTGGTCGACTTCATCCCGGCGCTCCTCGAGCAGAACGGGTCCGGGGGCGGCCCGGCCACGACCGCGCTCGCCGAGCAGGTCGAGGCCCTGAAGCAACTGGCCGGCCTGCCGACGGCCCGGCTGGAACGGGTGTTGGCCGAGCATCTCGACCTGGCCACCTACCGGCTCGACGCCTGGCGTCTGGGCCAGGCCACCGAGCGGCTGGCCGAGCTGCGGTTCGGCCCCGGCGGCACCGGGACCGTCCGGCCCGGCCTGCATCTGGGCGCGTACGGCTGGCTGGAGGACGTCCGGCCGAGCACGGCCACACTCACTCCGGTCACGCTGACCGGTCCGCTCGCGACGGTCTTCGCCGGCAACTCGCCGCTGCTGCACGATCCCGGCAACGAGGGCTTCGTACACGCGCCGTCGCCCGGTCATGCCCGGACCGCGGCCGTGCTGCGGGCCGGGTACGCCGCCAACCGCACGCCCGACAACCCGGGCGCGTTCGCGGTGAACCTCAGCTCGGAGCGGGTCCGGGGCGCGCTGACCATCCTGGACGGGCTGCGGCAGGGCCAGTCGCTCGGCGCGCTGCTCGGCTACCGGTTCGAGCGCGGCCTGCACGACCGGCACGGCCAGGCCGAGGTGGACCAGTTCATCTCGGCGCTGCGCCTGCGGTTTCCGCTGCGGGCCGGGAAGATCGCGCAGACCGCGGCCGATCCACAGGGCGGGCCGGACGACATCGGGCAGGTCGAGGCCCGCAACGTGATCGACGGGCTCGCCCTGGTCCGGCACTTGACCCGTGAGGACGTGTCGCAGATCTACCCCTTCGACATCGCCGGGCTGCCTCGCGCCGACTCGGGGCAGATTGATGCCCTCACCGCCGAGGCGGCCCGGTTGCTCGACGACAACGACGCGGTCGCCGACCTCGCCGTCGCCGAGTCCGCCCACCAGGCTCTCGCCGGCAACGTCGAGCGTGCCTCGGCGACCCTGGACGCGTATGCCAAGGAGGGTCTGCCGCCCGAGCCCGCCGTCGTCGAGACCCCGCGCAGCGGGACCACGCTGACCCACCGGTTCGGCCTGCGGTTGCGGGCGGGACGGCACCCGGACCACGGGGACCCGCCGCGGGCGCAGGCCGAACCGGCCGTCGACGACTGGCTGTCGGACCTGCTGCCGTCGCCGCGGTCCGTGGCCGCGCGGGTCACCTGGACCGATCCGGTCGGCGGCGGCTTTCGCCACCGGGATGTCACCCAGGACGACCTCGACCTCGCTCCGATCGACCTGCTGTGGGCGGTGCGGCCGGCCGGGGACGCCGCGATGACCGACCTGGACGACCGGATCATCGGCGCCGTCGTCGATGACGATGACGACGACGGACCGCGTCCGGACCGTGAGTTGACCATCCGCTACACAGAGCGGATCGAGGACAAGATCACCTTCTTCGAGCTGTCCCCGCTGGTCGCCGCGCTCCGGACGCTGCTCACGACGGGCCGGCCGCTGCGCCC
>NZ_JAPWHT010000734.1:0-3021 GCF_027270795.1 Streptomyces sp. ActVer | reverse complement strand
GGCCCGCACGGCCCGGGCCGAGCCGGGCCCGTGGTGGCGCACCCCGAGCAGCAGGGGCCCGGTCCCCCCGTCGCGGTCGCTCACGCGCTCACCTCCCGGCACGCGCGGTAGAAGTCCTTCCAGCCGTCGCGCTCACGGACGACCGCCTCCAGGTACTCCTGCCAGATGACGCGGTCGGCCGCCGGGTCGCGGACGACGGCGCCGAGGATGCCCGCGGCGACATCGCTCGCGCGCAGGACGCCGTCCCCGAAGTGGGCGGCCAGGGCAAGTCCGTTCGTGACGACGGAGATCGCCTCCGCGGTGGACAGCGTGCCGCTGGGCGACTTCAGCTTCGTACGCCCGTCGGCGGTGATGCCGTCGCGCAGCTCGCGGAAGACCGTGACGACGCGGCGGATCTCGTCGACCCCGTCGGGCACCGCGGGCAGGTCGAGGGAGCGGCCGATCTGGTCGACGCGGCGCGAGACGATGTCGACCTCGGCGTCGGCGCTCTCGGGCAGTGGCAGGACCACCGTGTTGAAGCGGCGGCGCAGGGCGCTCGACAGGTCGTTCACCCCGCGGTCGCGGTCGTTGGCCGTGGCGATCAGGTTGAAGCCCCGGACTGCCTGCACCTCCGAGCCCAACTCCGGTATCGGCAGGGTCTTTTCCGACAGGATCGTGATGAGCGAGTCCTGTACGTCGGCGGGGATGCGGGTCAGTTCCTCGACCCGGGCCGTCATCCCCTCCGCCATCGCCCGCATGACCGGGCTGGGCACCAGCGCGTCCCGGCTCGGGCCGTTCGCGAGCAGTTGCGCGTAGTTCCAGCCGTAGCGGATCGCCTCCTCCGGTGTGCCGGCCGTGCCCTGCACGAGGAGGGTGGAGTCGCCGCTGACCGCCGCGGCGAGGTGCTCGGAGACCCATGTCTTGGCCGTGCCGGGCACGCCGAGCAGGAGCAGGGCCCGGTCGGTGGCGAGCGTGGTGACGGCGACCTCGACGATGCGCCGCGGGCCTACGTACTTCGGTGTGATCACCGTGCCGTCCGGCAGTGTGCCGCCGAGCAGGTAGGTCGCGACGGCCCAGGGCGACATCCGCCAGCGGACCGGGCGCGGGCGGTCGTCCTGGGCGGCCAGCGCCGCGAGCTCGGCGGCGAACGCGTCCTCGGCGTGCGGCCGCAGGGCCTCGCCCTCCGCTGCTTCCCGTGTGTGCGCGGAGTGGTGCTGGCTCGGTTCGACGGACGTCTGGTCGACGGACACGGACATGGAGCGGTCCCCCTTGCGGCTCGGCCGGTTCGGATCTGGTTCCACCGTGCCCTACGCCACTGACAATCGGCTCTGAACTGCGAAAACGCACTCGCCGCGGTCGATTGTCAGTGGTGGGACCTACCTTCGATGACATGACTCAGCAGGGGGTGCGCTGGACTGCGGATCAGGTGCTGGCACTGGCGCCTGACGCAGCGTCACGCAAGGCGGGCAGCAAGCTCGGCGCGGCAGGGCCGTGGTCGGAGGCGGGCAGTACGGACGAGGGGACGGTGTGGGGACTGTGCAGGGGAAGCGGCAGCAGGCCGTATCAGACGGTGATCGACATCGCGGACTCCACCGGGCCCGCGTACAAGTGCAGTTGCCCGAGCCGCAAGTTCCCGTGCAAGCACGCGCTGGGGCTGCTGCTGCTCTGGGCGGGCGAGGACGGCACGGTGCCGCGGGGGCAGGTGCCGGACTGGGCGGAGGAGTGGACAGAGGCGAGGAGGAAGCGCGCGGACGACAAACGAGCGGCGAGCGCGGCGGGTTCCCCGGCCTCGGGTGATCCGGAGGCCGCGCGGCGCAGGGCTGAGCGGCGGGCCGAGCACATCACCGCGGGGGCGGCGGAGCTGGAGCAGCGGCTGGCCGATCTGCTCCGGGGCGGCCTGGCCACGGCGGAGCAGGCGGGGTACGGGCTCTGGGAGGAGACGGCGGCCCGGATGGTCGACGCGCAGGCGTCCGGACTGGCGGCCCGCGTACGGGAGTTGGGGGCGATCCCGTCGTCAGGCCCGGGCTGGCCGGTGCGGTTGCTGGAGGAGTGCGCGCTGCTTCATCTCCTCGACCAGGGCTGGCTGCGCCGCGAGCGGCTGCCGGACGGCCTGGCCGCGACGGTCCGTTCACGGATCGGGCTCACCGGATCGGCGGACGGCCCACCGGTCCGCGACCACTGGCTGGTCCTGGCCCAGTACGACACGTCGGACAGCCGCCTCACCACCCGCCGCATCTGGCTGCACGGGGCGGAATCGGCGCGCCCGGTCCTGCTCCTGTCGTACGGGGCGGCCGGCCGCGCACCCGAACTGGCCCTGCCGGTCGGGCTCGCACTCGACGCGGAGGTGTCCGCGTATCCGGGCGCGGGGCAGCTGCGGGCCGCGCTGGGCGAGCAGTTCACGCCTCCGGCGCCCACGGCGATCCGCCCGCCGGGGGTGAGCGTGGCGCAGGCGGCGGCCAAGTACGGCGAGGCGCTCCGGGACGACCCGTGGCTGGACTCCCACCCGGTGACACTCGGCCGCGTCATACCCACGCCCAACGGCGACACCTGGCAACTGGCCGACGCCGAGGGCGAGCTGGCGCTCCCCCTCACCCCGGCGGCCCGGTCCGGCTCGGGCCTGTGGCGCCTGGTCGCCCTCTCCGGCGGCACACCCGTCACGGTCTTCGGAGAGTGCGGCCACCGCGGCTTCACGCCTCTCACGGCCTGGCCGGAGGGCCCGGGCGAGGCGGTGTCGCTGTGCTGACGACGACACCGCTCCCGGCCCCCTCGCCGCCCACGGACCTGACCGACGTGACCGTCGTGACGGACCCGGTGAATCCATGGAAGGGACTCACATGAACAGGACCCCCGCTCCCACCGACACGGCCTCCACGGACGCGTCCGGCGGGAGCCGCTGGGAGGAATCCGGCGGGAGCCGCTGGGAGGAGCTCGTGACCGCGGCGCTCCTGGGCACCGCGCGGCGTACGCCGTCGGGGATTCCGGCCGGCCGGGAGGCACCGACGGCACTGCTGGACGCGGCGGCCGTGGAGACCGTGCGGCGGC
>NZ_JAPWHT010000733.1:0-3035 GCF_027270795.1 Streptomyces sp. ActVer | reverse complement strand
CAGCGGGTCCCCCGGAAGCCACGGGGCGTTCGAGGCCGCAGCCGGGCCACCCGCAGGCTCAGGCGGACCTGGCGGGGAAACCCGGGGTGGCGGTGGCACGGGAAGGACCCGGGGGCGACCCGCTCGGCGAACCCGGCGGTCTCCCCTCGTGACCGTCCGACCGGCCGGTGACCACGGGTTTTATTCACACGACCGGATGCCGGTGCCGAACTAGCATGGCCCGCCATGACCTCCCCGCACGACGACACGATCCGGCCTTTCGTCCTCGACATCCCCC
Source organism: Streptomyces sp. ActVer (assembly GCF_027270795.1). Lineage (NCBI taxonomy): Bacteria > Bacillati > Actinomycetota > Actinomycetes > Kitasatosporales > Streptomycetaceae > Streptomyces > Streptomyces sp. ActVer. The sequence goes on along the minus strand of NZ_JAPWHT010000733.1, from coordinate 2,758 downwards.
AGTCCGACCTCGACGATCTGCACACACGCCTCGACCTCACCCGCTGGCCGGACGAGCTGCCGGGCGTGGACTGGGAGTACGGGGTCCCGCGCGACTATCTGACGGAGCTCGTGCGGTACTGGCGGCACACGTACGACTGGCGGGCGGCCGAGGCCCGGCTCAACGAGTGGCCCCAGTTCACGACGACGATCGACGGCACGAACGTCCACTTCGCGCACATCCGCTCACCCGAGCCGGACGCGACGCCGCTGATCATCACCCACGGCTGGCCGGGCTCGATCGTCGAGTTCCTGGATGTGGTCGGACCGCTGACCGATCCGCGCGCCCACGGCGGTGATCCGGCCGACGCGTTCCACGTGGTGCTGCCGAGCATTCCCGGGTTCGGTCTGTCGGGGCCCACGCGGGACACGGGCTGGGAGCTCAGGAGGGTCGGCGCCGCGTTCGCCGAGCTGATGGACCGGCTCGGCTACCGGCGCTTCGGCGCGCAGGGCGGCGACTGGGGTGCCGGGATCTCCCGTGAGCTGGGCCGCGCCTTCCCCGACCGGGTGATCGGCGTCCATCTGAACCTCCTGCCGGGCGCCCACGCGAGCACCGAGCCCACCCCCGAGGAGCTGGCCGCGCTGAGCCCTCCGGAGCGTGAGAAGACGCTCGCCTCGTGGCGGCGCAACGAGGAGTGGACCCGCGAGCGACTGGGGTACGCCGTCGTCCAGATGACCCGGCCGCAGACCCTCTCCTACGGGCTCACCGACTCACCCGTCGGTCAACTCGCCTGGATCGTCGAGAAGTTCAAGGAGTGGACGGACTCGCACGAGCGCCCCGAGGACGCCGTGGACCGGGACCAGCTGCTCACGAACGTGATGCTGTACTGGCTGACCGGGACGGCGGGTTCGTCCGCGCGGATCTACTACGAGCGGGCGCACGCGTCCGGTTGGGGCGAGCCCGTGCAGCCGTCGACGGCACCCACCGCGCTCGCCGTCTTCCCCTGGGACAACTTCATCCCGCTGCGGCACGTCGCGGACCGCACGGAGAACATCGTGCGGTGGACGGAGTTCGACCGGGGCGGGCACTTCGCGGCGATGGAGGAGCCGGATCTGCTCGTCGGGGATGTCCGGGCGTTCTTCCGTGAGCTGCGGCAGGACCGAAGCGACGGCGGCGACCGGAGCGTTCGGGTCGGCGGCACCGCATGACCCGCTCGCTGCGTGGCATCTTCGACGAGGACGCCGAGCTGTACGACCGGGCCCGGCCCTCCTATCCGCCCGCCCTGGTCGAGGCGTTGGCCACCCGCGTCGGCCTCGACGCGGACAGCCGGGTCCTCGAATTCGGCCCCGGGACCGGCCAAATGACCGTGCCCCTCGCCGAGTTGGGCTGCCACATCACCGCCGTGGAACTGGGCCCGTCGATGGCTGCGGTGGCGCGGCGCAACCTGCGGGCCTTCCCGCGGGCGCACGTCGAGGTGGCGGAGTTCGAGCAATGGCCGCTGCCCCGGGAGCCGTTCGACCTGATGGTGGCCGCCACGTCGTTCCACTGGCTCGACCCCGCGACGCGCCTCACCAAGGTGGCGGACGCGCTCCGCCCGGACGGAACGCTCGCCCTCGTCATCACGCACCACACGGCGGGCGGCAGCCGCGACTTCTTCGTCGAGGTCCAGGACTGCTACGAGCGCTGGGATCCGGCCACACCCCCCGGTCTGCGACAGTCGACCGACGCCGAAACGGCCACGGACACAAGGGAGTTCGAGATGCTCGGCCGGGGCGAGTCGCTCCGGTTCCCACAGGAGATCACGTACACCGCCCAGGCCTACGTCGACCTGATGCTGACGTACTCGAACCACCGAGCACTGGAACCGGCCGCCCGCAAGGGCCTGTTGGACGGCATCCGCGAGCTGATCGACACCCGCCACGGCGGCAGCGTCACGAAGCGGTACCTGCACGAGCTGATCCTGGTGCGGCGGGACGGGGGCCACTGACCGACGCGCCCGTCGACGCGCGCCGGAGATCCGCCACCCTCACCGCGTTGTGCCGTCCGCCCTCTTCAACCCCAGCCGATGGTGCAGGGCCTCGGGGTCGGTGCGTCGCGCGACGGCGTACGCGTCCTCGAAGAACGGAAACACCACGCTGCCACGCCGGGCGCGCTCCGCCTGGATGTACGGCTCCAGAACCTCCCAGGTCCGCATCAGGCGGTAGTGCGTCAGGCTGGTCAGAATCTCGGAGTTGACGATCTCGAAGCGCATCATGATGGAGACGGCCTCGAAGACGAATGCGACGTTCCACGCCCGGTACTTGGCATCGTCCGGCAGCAGGTCGATCCCTTGGTCCGGGCTGTGCGCCGAGGCGGGCTCGAACAGGACCCAGCGCTGATCCCGCTGAAACTCGGGGTCGCGGATGTGCGTCAGCAGCAGTTCGGTCGTCATGGCGAGATCGCTGTCCGCCCGGGCCCGTCCGATCTGCTGGCTGACACCCCACGTCGAAGCCGCCAGAGCCATGACCGACATCACGAGCGAGATGATGTTGAACACCATGAGCCGCCTCCCCCTGGCAGACCACACGGACACGCGTTCCTCCTTGATACGGCGGTCGGTCGGGCGCGTCCACCTCGTCCGGCACCCGCGCGAGATCCCCGTACAACCCTTGAGCCCCAACCGGTGTCAAACACGGCGCCGGACAAGGAACGGGCCCTTTCCGGCGGCCGACATGGAGGTCCTGTTCAAGGGCATCCCGCTGGGCGACGTGACGACGTCGATGACGATCAGCGGACCTGC
>NZ_JAPWHT010000732.1:0-3042 GCF_027270795.1 Streptomyces sp. ActVer | reverse complement strand
CAACGCCTCCGCTCACGCTGTGCGACCACCCGCCGGAGCCGACGAGAGGCACACCCCCACTAAATTCGAAGACCCACGATAACGCTCGTTTCTGAATTTCCGCTGGGAGATATTAGGCTCTGCGGGCGGGGCCATGAAGATGAGGAAAACTGCCAGTTGTCGACTGCCTGTTTATGCAGGCGGCCTTCTCGGGTCTGTCCTGCTGGTCATCGGGGATGTGGCCGACGAAGGTGAGCGCATCTTGGTGCGGGCACGGACTTCGCTCGACACCGCGGTCTGGCCCTGTGTGCGCGGCCTCGTCGCAACGCGTGCATGGCTACCACTGGCGGACCGTCGCGGACGCGCCGGTCGATGCACGGCGGGGGGTGGTCCGTGTGCCTCACTTCGACCTCCCATTGTAGACATTATTTGTGTACCTTTAATGCATGGAGACCATCCCGCTTGGAGAACTGAACCACCATCCGTCTAAAGTCACAGCGAGGGTTCGTGCAGGTGAGACGCTCGTCGTCACTGAGCACGGCAAGCCTGTCATTCGCATGTCCCCCGCCGAAGAACCCACGTCAGCCCTGGACCAGCTGATGGCGACCGGCCAGGCGCGTCGTGCAGTGAATCCAGGCGCGCTGCCCGAGCTGATCAGCGATCTGGCCGAGCTGCCATCGCTGTCGGATGCGGTGATCGCCGAGCGGGACCGGGAGCGCACGCGTTGAGCCTCTACTACATGGACACCTGCGCACTGCTGAAGTTCGTACAGCAGGAGGCAGAGACTCAGGCGCTTCGCAGCTGGCGGGCAGGGCTGGGCGTCGACAGTCGTCTCGTGACCTCCCAGCTGGCCGGGGTCGAGATCGCGCGCACCTTCCGGCGGGCCGGTCTCGACCGGCAACGCGTGCCGTTCCTGGTCGGCAACACGCTCGCCGGGATAGACCAGATCATCCTCAGCGACGACGTCCTGGCCCGCGCCGCGGGCTTCGAAGTGCAAAGACTCGGCACTCTCGACGCCATCCACCTGGCCACGGCCGCCCCTCTGCACCGAGAGCTGGACGGCTTCGTCACCTACGACAAGGAACTGGCGGACGCTGTCACGGCCCTCGGCCTGCCGCATCTCGCACCTTCATGACGGAGCCGGAACAACTCGCCCGCCCGACACGTCCGGCGTGCCCCTTCCACAGAGGGGGCTCACCAACGCGGGGCACGACCGGCCGCAGTAGCCGACCAGAAGTCATTGCAGACTGCCGAGGCGCACCCTGACCGAACGGACCGGATCCGTCTGTTCGGTAGCAGTCTGGCGTTGCGCTTGCCGAATACCTCCCTCCATGCTGGTCAGGCATCATGTTGATACTCGTGGAGCGTGCCGCCGAGTCGCGCTCGCCGTCGTATGTCCAGGTGGGCTATCCGGTCCAGGTCCTCGATCGGAGCGGGCAGCGAGTGGAGAGGGCGGGCATTCGCAGGACCCTGGTGCGGCCGGTGCTCGTTACAGCTGTGATGATCTACGTACCCGCGGATTTCTCAACCCGCGGGATAGGAGGAGCGCCCCGCCGAGATCCCGCCCCTGGATGACTCTGCCGACCAGGGCAGATTGCAGAGGAGAAGGCCCCCAGCAAGATCCTCCCGGTTTTCTATTGAGGGTTGCTTGCCGCCAGGTCGTTGAGCACGGCGTTGACTGTGGACCAGCAGAGGTCGGCTGTGTCGAAGTCTGCGCTGTGTTTGGCTCGCTTCTCTGCGAGGGGGTGGACCAGGTTGCGGTAGGTCCGTAGCAGGTCCGAGGCCATTTTTGCGTCCTGGTCGATCCACTGGTTGGTGTGGGCGTGCTGAATGAGGTCCTGCAGCCGGGTGTCGCGGGCAGGCCGGGGCAGCGGCACGGTTGCGGTTCTGACGTCGGCGGCGTGGACGAGGACGCCTTCGAGGAGGCTCCCGAGCATGATGACGGCGGAGGTGTAGGCGCCGTGTTCTTGGCAGATGCGGGCTTCGTCGAGGCGTAGCTGAACGGCGCGGGCCAGGTCGGGGTCGGAGACGATGTCGGTGATGGCCACTTTCAGCTCTACGCGTTGGGGGCGAGGGGGTTCGTCGGGGTCGTACTCGATGAGGAACGGTTGCCCTTTGTGGTAGTCGATGCGGCGGCCTTCGAGGGCGAGGACTTCTTGGAGGCGTTGGATGACGGCGTCGTAGTCGGCGGGTTGTTGTTGGTATTCCCGTCGGTCGGCCAGGCGCAGGATGATGCGCTCGGTGTCCCCTGCTTGGTCTTCCTGCCGTTCGCGCAGGATGGTGTGGACCCAGCGGTGGCGCGGGCTGGCGTCGTGGTCGGGGACGTCTTCCCAGCCGGCCCTGCGGAGGAATGGAGCGAGTTCCCAGCCGGCTCGGCGTTTCATGCCCGGCTCGTCGCCGCAGACCATGGCGGCGAGTTCTTCGAGGGTGCTGTCGTCGAAGTTGTCCATGTCAGTGTCCCTCGCTGTCTTCGTCCGGCTCGCCGTCGTAGGGGTCCGCGTCTTCGTCGGGTTCGGCCTCGGCCAGGCCGACCGGGGTCCAGGTCATGTCGGTCAGTGAGTCATCGATGGATGGCTCGCGGACAGTGCGCGGGTGGATGCCCAGCTCGGTCAGGCGTTCCCACAGGGGTTCCAAGGCCTCGTCGGGTGAGAGAGCGAAGGCGCTGCTGCGTATGCGCCAGAACGTCCAGCCGGCGCGGCGAAGCTCCCGCTCGCGCTCGGCGTCGTCGTGGATCTGCTGTGGGGTGGAGTGGTAGGGGCTTCCGTCGCATTCCACTGCGAGGCGTCCGTGGCCTCCCGTGATCACGAGGTCGATGCGTTTTCCGTTGACTTCCCACTGGGGCACCACGTCGTAGCCGCGTTCCTTGATGCGTAGGAAGACGCGCTGCTCGAAGAGCGAGTCGAACGGCGGGCAACGTCGCACTGAACCGCCCCGGTTCGATTGGAGACTCGATTTCATGAAAGGATCGAGTCATGGCACGACCTTCCCGTTACCCGCTTGAGCTCCGCCGTCGCGCGGTGCGCATGGTCGCCGAGGTAGGCGACGACTACCCGAACGAGACGG
>NZ_JAPWHT010000731.1:0-3050 GCF_027270795.1 Streptomyces sp. ActVer | reverse complement strand
TGCCGTCGTTGCCCTTGGTGCCGACGCGGGCGCCGTCGCCGCTGTAGTCCATGTCGAGCGTCACGCCGATCACCGGGGCGACGAGGTACGCCGGAAAGCCGTCACCGTGGTCCCGCACGGTGACGAGGTGCCCGTCGACCGTCAGCGACACCGGCGCCCGCCCGTGCTTGTGCGCGTTGGCGACGAGATTGCCCAACACCCGCTCCAGACGCCGCCGGTCGGTCTCCACGACCGCGTCCCGTACGACCCGGACCTCGGTGTCCGAGCCGGACGCCCGGACCACCCGCTCGGCCACTTCCGTGAGCCGCACCGCTTCCACGTCCAGCCGCTCGCTGCGCGTGTCGAGCCGGGAGATCTCCAACAGGTCCTCGGTGAGCGTGCGCAGCGCGGCGACCCGGTCGCGGACCAGCTCGGCCGCCGCGTGCGCGAGGTGACGGAAGCCCGCGGGGCGGTTGGGGATCACCTGTTTTCTTGCGAGGAGGCCCTGGCGTTCAGGCCGGGGAGAAAACGCATCCGGGTGTCGCGACGCGGAGCGTCGCCGTATCCGGTCAGGACGCGGAGCGCCCTTACCGCTGTCGGCATCGCCGAGAGGATGCGAACGCGTGTGCCTGTGATCGCTGGTGGGGGTGGCGGGTGGGGGATCGGGGCGCGTTTGTGCGGCTGTCGTACGTATGGTCCTGCGGAGGGTTAGGGATGGAACGGTGTCCCGGCCGGGGCCGTGAGGGGGCGAGATGGTGCAGGTGGGGGTGGCTGCGGAGGCCGGGCAGGCCCGTTACACGTACCGGCTGCGTGTGCCGTCGACCGCCCGTACCGCGCTGGTGGCGGAGTGGGACCGATGCAGGTGGCTGTGGAACGAATGCGTCGCCAAGTCCAGGGCCGTACACCTGCACAACAAGTCCACCGGGGAGAAACAGACGTGCGGCCCGGCGCAGCTCGACAGGATGCTGACCGAAGCCCGCGCCCGTGCGCCGTGGCTGCGTGAGGGCTCGTCGGTCGTCCAGCAGCAGGTCATCCGCGACTTCGGCCGCTCACGTGGCAAGGCGCACAAGGACATCCGCGAGCACCTGCCCATGCCGCGCCGGGCCCAGATGCCAAAGTGGAAGACCAAACGCGAGGCGCTGCCGACCCTCAACTACACCAAGCGCGGGTTCCGCTTGAAGGACGGCCGCCTGCACCTGGCCGGGGGCATCTCCGTGGCGGTGGTGTGGTCGCGGGAACTGCTGGCCGAACCGTCCTCGGTACGCCTGTACCAGGACAGCCTCGGGCACTGGTACTGCTCGTTCGTCGTCCCCGTCCAGGTCCAGCCCCTGCCGGAGACCGGCCGCGTACTCGGTGTCGACTGGGGTGTGAAGGAGACCGCGACCACCACGTCCGACGCGCACGACCTCCCCCATGCCGAGCACGGCAGGAAGGCGAAGGCGAAGCTGACCCGGTACGACCGGATGATGGCCCGCCGCAAGCCGAAGAAGGGCAAGCCCGGATCGAAGGGCTACCGCGAGGCGCGGAAACTGCGGGCGAAGGCGCACAAGAAGGTCGCCAGACAGCGTCAGGACACAGGCCGCAAGTGGGCCAAGAAGGCCGTCCGCGACCACGACGCCATCGCGATCGAGGACTTCCGCCCGAAGTTCCTCGCCAAGAGCACGATGGCCCGCAAGGCCGCTGACGCCGCCATCGGCGCCACCGAAGCCGCTCTGGTCGAGATGGGCCGCAAGCACGGGCGGGACATCCGCCTCGTACACCCCGCGCACACCACCATGGACTGCGCGCACTGCGATGCGAGAGCCAAGCACGCACTGCCGCTGGGTGAGCGCACCTACACCTGCACCGCATGCGGAAACGTGTCCCCACGGGACAAGAACTCCGCACGCGTCATGCTCGTCCGGGCTGGTCTCAACCCGGCTGGTGCCGAGGGCGCAAGACCTCCTGGAGCGCTGCTCCAGGAGGCAGCCTGAGCCAGGAATCCCCTCCCCCTCCAGGGAGGGGAGGATTCAATGCGCTCCTGCGTCAGGGCCGCTCGCCCGGTGCGAGACCGGCGTGGACCGGGGTGGTGCGGCGGTCGCCGGTCATGGCCGATTACCGCCGCCCGTACACCCTATTAGTACGGAAGTCCTTTTTGTTCACCGGTCGGGTCAGGCTACTCGGCGAGCTCTTCGAGGAACCGGACCGTGTCGAGCCCGGTGTGCAGGTACTCCACGAACAACTCGTTGTGCAGCGCCCACGGGGAACGGCGTGAGCGGATCAGACGGATGGCATCCTCGGCGGTGCTGCCCGCGCGGATCAGGGCGTGGGCGACGACCAGGCCCGAGCGGTTGTAGCCGTGGTAGCAGCGGACCAGGACGCGCCGGCCGGCGTCCCGCGCCTCGTCCGCGGTCCGCGCGAGCCGCATCACACCGGCCAGCTGGGTACCGTCCAGCGGTCCGTCGGGGATCGGCCACACATGGTGTTCCACGCCCGGGTCGGGGCCGTGGCCGGGTAGTCGAAGCAGGGTCAGTACCAGGTCGAACTCGTCTCGTACGACGGCGAACTCCGGTTGTCCCGACCGGCCCGTGTACTCGTGCCCGCCCATCCACAGGCCGGGCACGATCTCGCTCCACGGGCTGTCCGGGGCCGGCGCATTGGATTGCTTCCCGCGATCCCGCAACGGCGCCTCCCCCTCCACTGTCCCCAAAGGTAACCGGCTTCTTGCCCCTGGAGCACCCCGCCTGTTCCCATGGTCGTGGGGTGATGGTGCATGAGCGGACTGCGCGTCATACCGACCTGGCGCCACGGCCAGGAGCGGCTTTACGTCTGTCACACGGACGGCAGGAACGTCGCCTGGTACGACAGGGAGGCGGCCAGGGTCAACCTGCTCAGCGAGGAGCGGCGCGAGGACGTGCTCGACGTGCTCGGGCCGTTCCTGACCGGCGAGGTGACGGTGGGGCCGCCGCCCGTGCCCACGCCCGCGGAACTCGCGCGGCTGTCCCTCCACCCGGACGACGACCTCGCGCCGAACCGGCCCGGCGAGGCACTCCAGATCGCCCTCGACCGCGAACCGGCCGCCCCGCGCCGGA
>NZ_JAPWHT010000730.1:0-3054 GCF_027270795.1 Streptomyces sp. ActVer | reverse complement strand
CGGGCGTAGATCCTCGTACTGGACGTACTTGGGTCTGCGCCCGGTGCGGCGAGAGTGCGTGCATGGCGTCGCGAGGCAGACGGGAATTGTCAGACAGGCCCTAGGGCCCGCTGAACAGGCGCAGAGCGTAGCCATGTCGGAGGGGTCCGGCCGCGACCCCCGTCATGACACGGCCGGCCGGTGGCGAGGTGTCCCCCGTTCGGCCCTCCGCCCGGCGCCGCGCTCCGGGAGCCCGGCGAGGATGACGCCAGGGGACGACGTCCGCAGAGGGTGGTGCGCCCATGCAGTTCGACGACGACGCCGATCTGGACACCTCCGAGATGCAGGACGTACGGGGCAGTCGGATCCCCGGCGGCAGGGCGACCGTCGGCGGTGGCGCGGCCGCTCTGATCGCGCTCCTGCTGGGGCTCTTCTTCGGCGTCGGCCCCGACCAGCTGGGCCTGTCCTCCGGCGACGAGGAGCCCGCGGCGACCGCCTCGTCCCTCGGCCAGGTCCAGCAGACGTGCCGTACGGGCCGGGACGCGAACGCCAGGGAGGACTGCCGCACCGTCGCGGTGGTCAACAGCGTCCAGGACTTCTGGGCGCAGGAGTTCGAGCGCCGCAGCGGTACGTACACACGGTCGCCGACCGTCCTCTTCGGCAATCAGGTCGGCACGGCGTGCGGCGCGGCGACGTCGGCGGTCGGGCCCTTCTACTGCCCCGCCGACCGGAAGGTCTATCTGGACCTGGGCTTCTTCGAGGAGCTGCGGACGAGGTTCGGCGCGAGCGGCGGACCGTTCGCGCAGGCGTACGTGGTCGCGCACGAGTACGGGCACCACGTGCAGGACCTGATGGGGACGCTGAGCCGCTCCCAGGACGGCCGGACGGGCGCGACCAGCAACGCGGTGCGGGTCGAGCTGCAGGCCGACTGCTACGCCGGCGTGTGGGCCCACCACGCGACGACCACGAAGGACGAGTCGACGGGCAGGCCGCTGATCACCAGCCTCACGGACGCCGACATCCGTGACGGGCTGGACGCGGCGGCCGCCGTGGGCGACGACCGGATCCAGGAGCGGTACCAGGGCCGGGTGACACCCGAGTCCTGGACTCACGGTTCGGCGAAGCAGCGGCAGCAGTGGTTCCACGAGGGCTACCGCACGGGCGACATGGCGCGGTGCAACACCTTCCGCTGAGCCGACGAAATCTGCCGAACCGGCTCGGGAGGGCGTTGTCAGTGCCGGGTGCAAGACTGTGGAGCAGGTCACATTCAGGCGATGTTCCGGCACCGGGACCAGAGGGAGTGATCGGCATGGCAGGCACGGACGGCGGGCGCCCGAGCATCTACCCGACACTGCTGTACACGGACGCGAAGGCGGCGATCAAACAGCTCACGGAGGCCTTCGGCTTCAGCGAGGCCTCGGTCTACGAGGGCGAGGACGGCAAGGTCCTGCACGCCGAGCTGGTGCAGGGCAACGGCGCGGTGATGCTCGGCTCCCGAGGCACCGGCGGCCGTTTCGACGAGGCGATGAAGGGCTCGACGCACACCGGGGTGTACGTCGTCGTGGACGACATCGACGCACACCACCAGCAGGCCGTCGCCCACGGGGCGGAGATCCTGATGCCCCCGACGGACCAGGACTACGGCTCCCGGGACTACATGGCCCGCGACATCGAGGGCAACATCTGGAGCTTCGGCACGTACACCCCGGAGATAACGGCCTGACGCGATTGGGCCCGCCCGCGCCCCGGGCCCCGTAAGGGGCGCGGGGCTGTGCCGATATGCGGCTCCGCCGCGTGGGCGCGACCAGCCACAGCGGACCCGCACCCGAACACGCGCCCCCGACGGCCTCCGCGGAGCGGCTAGCTGCCCCCGGTGTGCACCTGGAACGCAGCCCGCCGCACGGCCTTCGCGAGCGCCGGATCCGGATGGGCGGCGGCAAGCGCGACCAGCACCTGCACGGTGCGCGGATGCCCCACCGCCCGCACCTCGTCGAGCAGCGAAGGCACGGTCGGCTGCACGGCGGACTCCAAGTGCCGTACGAGAAGCGGGGCTTCACCGTGGTCGGCGACGGCCGCGGCGGTGTCGACCCACAGCCAGGTGGCCTCCTCGCGGGTCAGCACCTCGTGGGCGTCCTCGGGGTCGTGCCCGTCGTGCTCGGCGAGCCACAGCAGGGCGTACGGCCGCAGATGGGTCTCGTCGGACACGGAGCGGACATCGGGCTCGGCGGGGGCTCCGACGACGCGCAGGGCCTCGAAGGCGAGTCCGCGCAGGAGGGCGTCCTCGCCGCGGGCGGCGTCGAGGAGTTCGGTGACGGCGCTGCCGACAGGGCGGGCGGCGAGCCAGGCGCGGTACTCGGCGCGGGCCGCGTTCGGCCGCAGCTGGGCGCAGCCGCGGAGCATGTCCTCGGCGCCCTGCTCGATGTTCCCGGCGGGGCTCTGCGCGGCGACGCAGATCTGCTCCAGCTTGACCCAGACCGCCCAGCTGCCGAGCGGGGTGAGGGTGGCCTGGCCGTCGGCACAGGTGAGGGCGCCCACGTCGGCGATCGCGTGCAGCGCCCAGTCGAGGAGGGGGGCCAGCGGGGTGTCCTCGGCGGGGCTCTCGACGGGCTCGGGCTGCGGGCCGTAGGGGATCTCGCAGCGCTCGGTGCGCAGTTCCGTGACGCGCTGTTCGAGCAGGTCGAGGAGTTGCGGTACGGGGACGGGCCCCGCGGAGAGCTGGAGGAAGGAGAGGACCTGAGGCATCGCGGAGACGACCTCGGCGACGGCGGCGGGCTCCCGTCCGTCGGGGCCGGGGTGGGCGATCGACCAGGCGTCGAAGAGGGCGACCCAGCCGCGCAGCACCGCACTGTCGTCGCGGTTCCAGGCGCGCAGCCGCCAGCCGGGGCGCGCGATGCCGCCGTGCACCTCGACGAGGCCCGCCAGACGTGCCGTGTCCCAGTCCGCGCGGGCCTGAGCCGGGGTCAGGGCCAGATCGGTGGCGGCCCGTTGGGCGGTCGCGTCGGAGAGCGTGCCGGCGCCCTCGGGGGTGCCGCCGGCAGCGGTGCCCTCGCGGTCCTTGGCCGGGCTCAGGACGGA
>NZ_JAPWHT010000072.1:0-31178 GCF_027270795.1 Streptomyces sp. ActVer | reverse complement strand
GCGCCGGGCACCACCCGGAAGATGTGCTCCGCCGCACTCATGGACACCGACACCTCACCGACCCCCGTCACAACCCCTCACCCCTCTCGCCGACTTCACCGAACTCACCGATGCCAGGCCGCCGCCCTTCAGAGCCCCAAGTCCCGCAGTTCCCGGAGCGCCCGGCTCCCCGGGAGTCCCAGACGTCCCCAATGCCGCCGAGCAGCCCCCGCACCCGCTCCCACCCCCGCTCGTACGTGAAGGCCCCCGCGCCCCACCGCAGCGCCGGCACCGTCACCACCAGCCCCGCCGGATCCCGCTCCAGCACATGCACCTCGGCGATCCGACGCCGCCCGGCCCGGTCGCGCACGAGATGGAGCACCACCGAGAGCGCGGCCGCCACCTGGCTGTGCAGAGCGGCCCGGTCGAGCCCCGCGGCCGTGCCCAGCGCCTCCAGACGGGCCGGCACTCCCGAGGCGGCATTGGCGTGGACGGTCCCGCAGCCGCCTTCATGGCCAGTGTTCAAAGCCGCCAGCAGGGCAACCACTTCGGGCCCGCGCACCTCGCCGACGACCAACCGGTCCGGCCGCATCCGCAGGGCCTGGCGCACCAGGTCCTGGAGCGTGACGAGTCCGGCGCCCTCCTGGTTGGCGGGTCTGGATTCCAGCCGTACGACGTGGGGATGGTCGGGGCGCAGCTCCGCCGAGTCCTCGGCGAGCACGATCCGCTCGCCCGGCCCGACGAGGCCCAGCAGGGCGCTCAGAAGCGTCGTCTTGCCACTGCCCGTGCCGCCGCTGATCAGGAAGGACAGCCGCGCGTCGAGCAGCGCCCGAAGGAGCAGGTCCCCGCCCGGCGGTACCGTCCCCGCCGCCACCAGCTCGGAGAGCGTGAAGGCCCGTGGCCGTACGACCCGTAGCGACAGGCACGTCGAGCCGACGGCGACCGGTGGCAGGACCGCGTGCAGACGCGTGCCGTCCGGGAGCCGGGCGTCCACCCAGGGGTGCGCGTCGTCGAGCCGTCGCCCGGCCACGGCCGCCAGGCGCTGCGCGAGGCGTCGTACGGCCGCCGCGTCCGGAAAGGAGACGGCCGTCAGTTCCAGGCCACCGCCACGGTCCACCCACACCCGGTCGGGCGCCGAGACCAGCACGTCGGTGACCGAGGGATCACCGAGCAGCGGCTCCAGCGGCCCGCTGCCGACCAGTTCCGACCTCAACCGCTCGGCCGCCCCGAGGACTTCGGCGTCCCCGAGCACCCGCCCCTGTTCCCGCAGGGCCTGCGCCACACGCGCGGGAGTCGGCTCGGCCCCACTCTCGGCAAGCCACTGCCGAACCCCGTCCAACAGCCCCGTGTCCGAAGACGGACTCCCGCCCGCGCGCCGAACCATCAGCCCCACATCCGCAGCCGGACCCCCGCTCATACGCCCCCTCCCGCAACAGCAGTCCGCTCCCAGAACGTCGAGCAGAATCGGGCCAGCGGTCCCCGGCCGTCGGAGCCTGGCGGCGCCCCTCGCTCCTGGGCCGCCAACAGACCCGTCTCCACCGGGACTTCGCCGGCCAGGGGCAGTCCGAGCAGTCGGGCGACCTCCCGGTCGTCCAGACCGGGCGCGTACGGGCCGCGCACCACGACGCGCAGGTCCTTCAGGACCATGCCGACCGCGGACGCCACCCGCCCGGCCGCCGCGACGGCGCGCAGCTCGGCGGGCACCACGAGCAGGGCCAGGTCCACCTGGGCGAGGGCCTCGGCCACCCCTTCGTCGATCCGGCGCGGCAGATCCACGACCACCGCCCCGCCCCGCCGCCGGGCGGCGGCCAGCACGGCCCGGACGGCCTCGGGTGCGATCGTGACGCAGTCGCCGCGGTCCCAGCTGAGGATCCGGAGGGCGTGCAGCGAGGGCAGCGACTCCTCCAGGGCGCCGCCGCCGACCCGGCCGTGCGACGCGGCGAAGTCCGGCCAGCGCAGGCCCTCGGCGGCCTCTCCGCCGAGGAGTACATCGAGTCCGCCTCCCAGCGGATCCGCGTCGACAAGGAGCGTGCGCCTTCCCTGGCGCGCCGAGATGACCGCGAGCGCGCAGGCGAGCGTGGAGGAACCGGCGCCGCCGCGACCGCCGATCACGCCGACGGTGAGGGCCGGCGGACCGACTCCCTCGGCCACGTCGGCGATCCGGTCGACCAACCATTGTTCGCCATCCGGCAGCAGCAGAACATGGTCGGCGCCGATCTCCACGGCCCTCCGCCAGACCCCGGAATCGTCCTGATCCCGCCCCACCAACACCACGCCGCGTCTGCGCGCGGCTCCCCGCACCCGCCGCGCGGCATCGTCGCCGACAAGCACCAGAGGTGCCGTCTCCCAGCCGCCGCCGCGCTCCGGCACCCCGTGGTGGACCTCGGGCCGGGCGCCGGCCGCGGCGCACAGCCGCAGCAGGTCGTCCAGCAGATCCGCGTCCTCCGTGACGATCAACGGTCCGCCCTGCCGCCCCTCGGCGGCCGACAGCCGGTCGTGCGTGATTGCTCCCGCCACGATCTCCAGCCCCCTTCGCTGCTTCCTCACGGCGCCCCTGCGGCCCCGCGATTCCCGCCCGCGCGAAGAACCGGCAACCGGCCCTCCATATGAACCGCCGATACGAACCGGCCATAGCCGCCGGACAATCGGAACCGGCCATGAACTTCCGCGAGCGGTGCGCGTTGGAATCACGGTGCAGCGATCCAGGAAATCGTGTGGATCTTGGTCGATAACTGTGGACAACTCGGCGGTTGTGAATATCGCCTTCACCCAAACCGGTGACCGATGGATGAGCGTTGTACGACTTCCTTAGAGCAGCGCGACGGCTACCCACAGTGACGAATCCTGTGCAGAAACAGAGGACCGCCGCAGCCCGCACAACAGGGCCCGGCGTTCGGAAAAGTTTGGTTGAAAACCCACCCGGACATGCGACGACCCCCGCCGGGGGGGAGAGCGGGGGTCGTCCCCACGGTCTGACTCGGGGGGGGAGGAGCCGGACCGGGTTAGCACGGTCGCGAACGATCCGTGACTTCCATGGTGTACCCGAGAGCCCTCTCAGGCAAACCCACGCGCCCCACACTAGCCCGAATGGCGGGCGCATATGCTCGACCCCGTGGAAAACCACTCCTTGCCCCGCACAGCGGCCTTCTTTGACCTGGACAAGACGGTCATTGCGAAGTCGAGCACGCTCACCTTCAGCAAGTCGTTCTACCAAGGCGGTCTGATCAACCGCCGGGCCGTGCTGCGCACCGCATACGCCCAGTTCGTCTTCCTCGCGGGCGGCGCAGACCACGACCAGATGGAGCGGATGCGCGAGTACCTGTCGGCGTTGTGCCGTGGCTGGAACGTCCAACAAGTGAAGGAAATCGTCGCCGAGACCCTTCACGACCTGATCGACCCGATCATCTACGACGAGGCCGCCTCCCTCATCGAGAAGCACCACATCGCCGGGCGGGACGTCGTGATCGTCTCCACGTCGGGGGCCGAGGTCGTCGAACCCATCGGCGAACTGCTCGGCGCGGACCGGGTGGTGGCGACCCGGATGATCGTGGGCGACGACGGCTGCTTCACGGGCGAGGTGGAGTACTACGCCTACGGCCCGACGAAGGCCGAGGCCGTCAAGGAACTGGCCGCGTCCGAGGGGTACGACCTCTCACGCTGCTACGCCTACAGCGACTCGGCAACCGACATCCCGATGCTCGAAGCGGTCGGCCATCCGCACGCCGTCAACCCCGATCGCGCACTGCGCCGCGAGGCCACCGCGCGCGCGTGGCCCATCCTCGACTTCCACCACCCGGTCCGGCTGAAGCAGCGGCTGTCTGTGCCGCCCCGGCCGGCCCTCGTCGCCGCCGCGGCCATAGGAGCGGCGGCCGCCACGGCGGGTCTGGTCTGGTACGCGAGCCGTCGGCGCGCGGCAACCGTGTGAGCCACGAGCCGCGAGCGTGCCCGATTCATTCCCTTTGGACACAAAAGTAAAGAAGTACAGCGAGGGGTTCCGCTTCCTCCGGACCTGGAGTACAAAGGGGTTAACGGCCCGCGAGACCAAGGACATCCGAGAGGATCACCTTCAAACGCAACCGAGGCCCCACGGACCGCGCATGAACACCGGGCACCCACGCGACGTCGACCCGTCGATTACGGGCCAGCCGCACCAGGTGACGGGCAACAGTTCCCGACCTGATGGGCAGTATCTCGAGGACGCTTGGTAACCGGGTGAACATGCCAGCGGCGGTACGGATCCCGTACCGCCGCAACCCTGTTCAGGGGCAGGGGACTCAGGGGCCAGGGCATTCAGAGCCCCCGCAGGCCTACGCGGCCCCCCGCTGAAGCGCCTCGCACACCGCCGTCGACTCCCTGGCGCCGAGTTCGATCGCCCTGCCGCAGTGGGCGATCCAGGTGGACATGCCCTCCGGAGTGCCGGAGACATAGCCTTCGAGGGCCGCGGCGTAGGCCGCGCGGCCCAGTTCCCCGTGACCGACCTCCGCCGGGCAGACGGACTTGGGGTCGAGACCGCTGCCGACCAGGACGATACGTTCGGCCGCGCGCGCGACCAGGCCGTTGTGGGAACCGAAGGGGCGCAGCGCGAGGAGTTCGCCGTGCACGATCGCGGCGGTCACCAGGGCGGGTGCGGAGCCCCCCGCGATGACCAGCCGCGCCAGACCGTCGAGACGGCCCTCGACCTCGGCCGCGTCCGGCAGCGGAAGTTCGATCAACGGCGGTCCCGCAGCGGCGGCCGCGGCCGTCTCCGTGACGGATTCACCGTCCCGTCGTGGACGCCCGACCACGTCCCCCTTGTCGGCGGCGGCCACCAGATGCAGCCGCGCCAGTACCCGAAGGGGCGACTGCCGCCAGATGGACAGGAGTTGGCCCGCCTCGGCGGTCAGCCTGAGCGCGGAGCCCACCACGCGGGCCTCGTCGTCGCCGCTGAAGTCGGCCCGCCGGCGCACCTCTTCGAGCGCCCAGTCGGCACCGGACAGCGCCGCGGACCCGCGCGCGCCGCGCAGCGCCGCCTCCGAGGTGATCGCGTTGCTGCGGCGCCGCATGATGCGGTGCCCGTAGACCCGGTCCACGGCCTTGCGCACGGACTCCACGGATTCGGCCACGCCGGGCAGCGACCCCAGCGCCGCGAGCGGGTCGGCGTTCCCACCTGTCGTACTCATGAGTACGACCCTACGCACACCAGGCCCGCACCCCACTAATGAGTGGTCTTCTTCACGTGTGACGGCCCCCGGACGCCGTCACACCGCTACCTTAATGAACATGAAAATTGCTTTCGTTGGGAAAGGCGGCAGCGGCAAGACCACCCTGTCCTCGCTCTTCGTGCGCCACCTCGCGTCCACCGGATCGCCCGTCGTCGCGGTGGACGCCGACATCAACCAGCACCTCGGGCCCGCGCTCGGCCTCACCGACGAGGAGGCCGAGCGGCTGCCCGCCATGGGCGACCGGCTCGCGCTGATCAAGGACTACCTGCGCGGTTCCAACCCGCGCATCACGTCCACCGAGACGATGATCAAGACGACCCCGCCCGGCGAGGGCTCCCGTCTGCTGCGGGTGTGCGAGGACAACCCGGTGTACGAGGCCTGCGCGCGGCCGGTGGAACTCGACGGCGGCGCCGTCCGTTTGATGGTTACCGGCCCGTTCACCGAGGCCGACCTGGGAGTGTCCTGCTACCACTCCAAGACCGGTGCAGTGGAGCTCTGCCTGAACCATCTCGTGGACGGCCAGAGCGAGTACATCGTCGTCGACATGACGGCGGGCTCGGACTCCTTCGCGTCCGGCATGTTCACCCGCTTCGACATCACGTTCCTCGTCGCCGAGCCGACCCGGAAGGGAGTCTCCGTCTACCGCCAGTACAAGGAGTACGCGCGCGACTTCGGCGTCACCCTGAAGGTCGTCGGCAACAAGGTGCAGGGGCAGGACGACATCGACTTCCTCAGGGGTGAGGTCGGCGACGACCTGCTGCTGACGGTCGGTCACTCGGACTGGGTGCGCGCCATGGAGAAAGGCCGCCCGCCCAGGTTCGAGCAGTTGGAGGACGGCAACCGCCGTGCGCTGCACGCCCTCCAGGCCGCCGCCGACGCCACGTACGAGCAGCGCGACTGGGAGCGCTACACGCGCCAGATGGTCCACTTCCACCTGAAGAACGCCCAGTCCTGGGGCAACGAACGAACGGGCGCCGACCTGGCGGCCCAGGTCGACCCGGAGTTCGTCCTGCGCGAGGCCGAGACCGCCAGGACCTGAGCCTCACGCCGCACGGCCGCCCGTCCCTGAGGGGCTACCTGCCCGCCGGTGCCCCCGGGACGCCCTTCGGGGCCGGGGCGGGCTGCTCTGCGAGGGGGGCCGAGGGCGGCTGCTCGTAGACGGGGGCCGGGGTCGGCTGCTCGGTGAGGAACGACGTCCAGCCGCCCTTCGGGTCCTCGCCCACCTGGAGGGTGCGGAGTCTGTCCAGGGTCTTCGGGTCCTGGACGTCGAGCCAGTCGGCGAGTTGGCGGAACGAGACGCAGCGCACCTCGGGCTTGGTGCAGACGCGCTCGATGGTCTCCTGGACGGCGCGCATGTACGTGCCGCCGTTCCAGGACTCGAAGTGGTTACCGATGATCAGCGGCGCGCGGTTGCCCTTGTAGGCGCGGGAGAAGCCCTTGAGCAGGCCGTCCCGCATCTGGTCGCCCCAGTAGGCGTGCTTGGCCGGGTTGCCCCGGGTGGTGGCGCCCGACTGGTTGACCAGGAAGTTGTAGTCCATGGTCAACGTCTCGAAGGCGCGCCCCGGGACAGGGACGAGCTGCATCGACAGGTCCCACAGGCCCTTCTCCTTCTTGGGCCAGACCTGGTTGTTGACGCCACTGGTGTCGTACCGGAAGCCCAGCTCCCGGGCGGCGCGCATGAAGTTCTTCCGCCCCTCCAGACAGGGCGTGCGGGCGCCGATGAGTTCCTTGTCGTAGTCGAAGGGCAACGGGGAGCCCTTCGCCGTACCGGTGGTGCTCTTCCAGGACTTGACGAAGAACCTGGCCTGGGCGATCTCGTCCTTCCACTCCTCGACCGACCACTGGCCCACGCCGCCCCCGCCGCCGCAGAAGTGGCCGTTGAAGTGCGTGCCGATCTCGTTGCCCTCGAGCCAGGCGCCGCGCAGTTGCCGCACGGTGTCCTTGATGCCCTGCTCGTCATTGAAGCCGATGTCCGAGCGGCCCGGTGAGTGCTGCGGAGGCCGGTACAGCTCACGCTTCGCCTCCGGAAGCATGTACACACCGCTCAGGAAGTACGTCATCGTCGCGTTGTTGGCCTTGGCCACCCTGCGGAAGTGCGAGAACAGCCGCTGGCTGTCCTCGCCGGCCCCGTCCCAGGAGAAGACCACGAACTGGGGCGGTTTCTGACCGGGCTTCAGTCGCTCGGGCCGCGGCAGATGCGGCTGCGCGCCGGTGAAGGCGGTGGAGCCGTCGCCGATCAGACGGACCGCGTTCCTGGGTGCCGGGGCGCCCGCGGCCTTCGTCGCGCTGCGAGCGCCGTCGCCGTGCACGCCCTTCTTGGCGCCGGTGTCACCGATACCGCAGCCGGCGAGCGCGGCGGCGCAGGCCGCGGCGGCCGTGACACCCGCGGCGATCCTCTGAGTGGTGGCCATGTTCCGCCCACCTTCTTCCTTCGTTCGGGCCGAAGCGGAAGGGATTCCGTGCGGTGAAATCCCGGATATCCCCGAGAAAACGGACAGAAACCGACAGCTTCCCCAAGATCGCAGGGATCCCGGAATGAATTAGTACGACAAGCCGCTCAAAATGATTAATCACTCCCTGGAGTGAATCGTTGACCCATTTGCGCTACTTTTTCGCACACGTCCTTTACTCTCCATTACGATTCATTTACCGAGCGTTGAGAAATCCCGCCGCTGTACACCGTGACCCACGGCCGCGCCCCAAGCGACCGCGTAGCCCCGGAGGAAGACGGGAACCATGCCTGCCTGCGTCCCCACCCGCACCGACGACTCATCGCACATGCCGGACGAGGGGCGGCCGCACAGCCCGCCCGAGCCCCGCCGCCGAACCCCCCGGCTTCCCCATGTCCCTCACATCGCCGGCGCCGATCTGTCCGCCTCGATCGCCGTCTTCCTGATCGCCCTTCCGCTGTCCCTGGGCATCGCCCTCGCCACCGGGGCCCCGCTGCAGGCGGGGCTCGTCGCCGCCGCCGCGGGCGGGCTGGTGGTCGGCCGCCTCGGCGGCGCCCCGCTCCAGGTGAGCGGCCCCGCCGCCGGGCTCACGGTGGTCACCGCCGATCTCATCCAGAAGTTCGGCTGGCGTACGACCTGCGCCATCACCGTCCTCGCCGGTCTCGCCCAACTCGGCCTGGGCTTCCTGCGCGTGGCCCGCTCCGCCCTCGCCGTCAGCCCGGCGATCGTGCACGGCATGCTCGCCGGCATCGGCATCACCATCGCCGTCGCCCAGCTGCGCATCGTGCTCGGCGGTTCCCCGCGCAGCTCGGTCGTCGCCAACATTCGGGAGCTGCCGGGACAGTTGGCCCACCCCCAGGTGGCCGCGCTGTCGATGAGCGCCCTGACGCTGGTCGTGCTGCTGGCCTGGACCCGGATTCCCGGACGCGTGGGCCGGGCCCTTCGCAAGGTGCCCGCCGCGCTCGTCGCCGTCACCGCGGCCACCACGACGGCGGCGCTCGCCGGGCTCACCCTGCCCAAGGTCGACCTGCCGTCCTGGCGGAGCCACGCCCTGGCCGGACTGCCCGAAGGCCCCGCGCTCGGGATCACCGCCGCCGTCCTCACCGTCACGCTGGTGTGCAGCGTCCAGTCGCTGCTCGGCGCCGTCGCCGTGGACAAGCTCACGGCCGGGCGGCCCACCCAGCAGAAGCGCTCCGACCTCGACCGCGAGCTGCTCGGACAGGGCGCCGCCAACATCGTCTCCGGATCGCTCGGCGGGCTCCCCGTCGCAGGCGTGGCCGTGCGCAGCTCGGCGAACGTGCAGGCGGGCGCGGTCAGCCGGAACTCCACGATGCTGCACGGCGTCTGGGTGGTGGTCGCCGCCCTGCTGATGGTCCCGGTCCTGGAGCTGATCCCCCTCGCCGCGCTCGCCGCCCTGGTGATGGCCGTCGGCATCCAGATGGTGTCCCTGCACCACATCCGGACGGTCACCCGCCACCGAGAGGTGCTGGTGTACGCGGTCACGACCCTCGCCGTCGTCGTCCTAGGCGTACTGGAGGGCGTCCTGCTGGGGATCGCCGTGGCCGTCGGAGTCGCCCTGCACCGGCTCACCCGCACCCGGATCACCCACGACGAGGACTCGGCGGGCGTCCACCACGTACGCGTACGCGGGCAGTTGACGTTCCTCGCCGTGCCGCGCCTCAGCCGGACCCTTCATCTCGTGCCCCAGGGTGCCGATGCCGTGGTCGAGCTGGACGGCTCCTTCATGGACCATGCGGCGTACGAATCGCTGCACGACTGGCAGAGCACGCACCTCGCTCAGGGCGGCTCCGTCGAGCTGACCGGACGCACCGGAGCCCGGCTGGCCGCGCCCCACGTCCAGGGGGGCACCGGAGAGACCTCGCACTGCCACTGCCGGCCCTGGACGCCCTGGCGCAACCACCACTGCGAGCGCCCCGAGAGCGCCCCGCAGGGCGCGCGTCAGAGCGGGCACCAACTGGCCAGCGGCATCAGCTCGTTCCAGCGCAACACCGCACCCCTGGTGCGCGGCGAGCTGGCCAGGCTCGCGCGGGAGGGGCAGCAGCCTTCCCAGCTCTTCCTGACCTGTGCCGACTCCCGGCTGGTCACGTCGATGATCACCTCCAGCGGCCCGGGCGACCTCTTCGTCGTACGGAACGTCGGCAATCTCGTACCGCCCCCCGGCGAGGAGAGTGCCGACGACTCGGTCGCGGCGGCGATCGAGTACGCGGTGGAGGTGCTGCAGGTGCGGTCCATCACCGTGTGCGGGCACTCCGGCTGCGGGGCCATGCAGGCGCTGATGAACACCGAACCGGGCGGCGCGCAGACGCCGTTGAAGCGGTGGCTGCGGCACGGGCTGCCGAGTCTGGAGCGGATGGCCGCCAAGGACCGGCCCTGGACGCGTATCGCCGGTCGGGCACCCGCCGACGCCGTCGAGCAGCTCTGTCTGACCAACGTGGTGCAGCAGTTGGAGCATCTGCGGGCGCACGACTCCGTGGCCCGCGCGCTGCAGGAGGGCGCGCTCGAACTGCACGGGATGTACTTCCACGTGGGTGAGGCCCAGGCCTATCTCCTCACGGAGCGCGCTCACCACGAGGAGCCGGACGGCGAGGTCTTCGACCGGGTCGCGGCGACGGCGCTGCACGACACACCTGCCTGAACCGCCGCACCCGCCCGAACCGCCCGTCCCAGGAGCCCGCGAGCCCATTCCCAGGAGCCCGCGGGCCCTCTCCCACAGGCCCGCCCGGCGCTCTCCCGAGGCCCGCCCCGCCCGCGAGCCTGAACCTCGCCCCTTCCCCGTCCGTGAGAACGTGTGGCCCCCCGTGTCCGCGGGAGGCCGCACGCACACATGATCCTGCCCACAGGTCTAAACCAATTCCCGGACGGCCCTTGTCACCAGGGGTCCCCGTCTGATGAGCTGTGGCCTGGGACACAACGGACACCCTGGGAAAGGGAGATGTCGTGAGCAACGAAAGCCTGGCCAACCTGCTGAAGGAAGAGCGCAGGTTCGCGCCGCCCGCCGACCTGGCCGCGAACGCCAACGTCACCGCGGAGGCGTATGAGCAGGCCAAGGCTGACAGGCTCGGCTTCTGGGCCGAGCAGGCCCGCCGACTGACCTGGGCCACCGAGCCGACCGAGACCCTGGACTGGTCGAACCCGCCGTTCGCCAAGTGGTTCAAGGACGGCAGGCTCAACGTCGCGTACAACTGCGTGGACCGCCACGTCGAGGCGGGGAACGGCGACCGGGTCGCCATCCACTTCGAGGGCGAGCCGGGTGACGGCCGCGCCATCACGTACGCCGAGCTGAAGGACGAGGTCTCCCGGGCGGCGAACGCCCTGACGGAGCTCGGGGTCGAGAAGGGCGACCGGGTCGCCATCTACCTGCCGATGATTCCCGAGGCGGTCGTCTCGATGCTGGCCTGCGCCCGAATCGGCGCCGCACACTCCGTGGTCTTCGGCGGCTTCTCGGCCGACGCCATCGCGACCCGCATCCAGGACGCCGACGCCAAGCTGGTCATCACCTCGGACGGCGGCTACCGCCGCGGCAAGCCCTCCGCGCTCAAGCCGGCCGTGGACGAGGCGGTCTCCCGGGTCGACGGCGTGGACAAGGTGCTCGTCGTGCGGCGTACGGGCCAGGACGTCGCATGGACCGAGGGCCGTGACGTCTGGTGGCACGAGATCACGGCGAAGCAGTCCGCCGAGCACACCCCCGAGGCGTTCGACGCCGAGCACCCGCTGTTCATCCTCTACACCTCGGGGACGACGGGTAAGCCGAAGGGCATCCTGCACACCTCCGGCGGCTACCTCACCCAGGCCGCGTACACCCACCACGCCGTCTTCGACCTCAAGCCGGAGACCGACGTCTACTGGTGCACGGCGGACATCGGCTGGGTCACCGGCCACTCGTACATCACGTACGGGCCGCTGGCGAACGGCGCGACGCAGGTGATGTACGAGGGCACGCCGGACACCCCGCACCAGGGGCGCTTCTGGGAGATCGTCCAGAAGTACCGCGTGACGATCCTCTACACGGCGCCGACGGCCATTCGTACGTTCATGAAGTGGGGCGACGACATCCCCGCGAAGTTCGATCTCAGCAGCCTGCGGGTCCTGGGGTCCGTCGGTGAGCCGATCAACCCCGAGGCGTGGATCTGGTACCGCAAGCACATCGGCGGCGACCGCACGCCGATCGTGGACACCTGGTGGCAGACCGAGACCGGCGCGATGATGATCTCGCCGCTGCCCGGTGTCACCGAGACCAAGCCCGGGTCGGCGCAGCGCGCGCTGCCCGGTATCGCCGCGACCGTCGTCGACGACGAGGCGCGGGAAGTGCCGGACGGCGGCGGCGGTTACCTCGTGCTCACCGAGCCGTGGCCGTCGATGCTGCGCACCATCTGGGGCGACGACCAGCGGTTCCTCGACACGTACTGGTCGCGCTTCGAGGGCAAGTACTTCGCGGGCGACGGCGCGAAGAAGGACGCCGACGGCGACATCTGGCTGCTCGGCCGGGTGGACGACGTGATGCTCGTGTCCGGGCACAACATCTCGACCACCGAGGTCGAGTCGGCGCTCGTCTCGCACCCGTCGGTCGCCGAGGCGGCGGTCGTGGGCGCGGCCGACGAGACGACCGGCCAGGCGATCGTGGCCTTCGTGATCCTGCGCGGTACGGCGTCGGAGACCGAGAGCCTCGTCGGCGACCTGCGCGACCACGTCTCGAAGGCCCTCGGCCCGATCGCCAAGCCCAAGCGGATCCTGCCGGTGGCCGAGCTGCCCAAGACCCGTTCGGGCAAGATCATGCGCCGGCTGCTGCGCGACGTCGCGGAGAACCGTCAGCTCGGTGACGTCACCACGCTCACCGACTCCACGGTGATGGACCTCATCCAGACCAAGCTCCCGGCGGCGGCCAGCGAGGACTGACGTACGGCTGGAAGAGGGGCACCCGGCGCCGGACGCGCCGGGTGCCCCTCTTCGCGTCTAGCCTGAAGATCACCGGATGGGACCGGCCGCATCTTGGGTAGGCTGAGAAACGCGTAAACAACGCGACAAGAGAAACACGACAAAGAGAACCCCGAGATCCCAGGGATCTCAAAAGGTGCGCCGGGAAGTCTGGTCGGCAAGTGCTCAGTGATGCCTACCGACCGGAGGTCGATCTCGTGCCCGCGCCCGCCAAGAACCACAAGGTCCTCGGACGGCTCTCCCTGCCCGAGCGGACCTTCGTCGCGGACGCGCTGCGTACCGAGACGGTCGGCGGCGTCCTCCTGCTCGCCGCCGCGATCGCCGCGCTGATCTGGGCGAACACCCCGATCCGGGAGAGCTACGAGTCGGTCAGGGACTTCCACGTAGGACCCGCCTCGCTCGGCCTGGACCTCTCCATCGAGCACTGGGCCGCCGACGGCCTCCTCGCCGTATTCTTCTTCGTCGCCGGCATCGAGCTCAAGCGCGAGCTGGTCGCCGGTGACCTCAGGGACCCGCGGGCCGCCGCGCTCCCGGTCGTCGCCGCGCTGTGCGGCATGGCCGTGCCCGCGCTCGTCTACACACTGGTCAACGTCACCGGCGGCGGCTCGTTCGACGGCTGGGCCGTACCGACCGCGACCGACATCGCCTTCGCACTCGCCGTCCTCGCCGTCATCGGTACGTCGCTGCCGAGCGCCCTGCGCGCCTTCCTGCTCACGCTCGCCGTCGTCGACGACCTCTTCGCGATCCTGATCATCGCGGTGTTCTTCACCGAGAACCTGAACTTCGCGGCGCTCGGCGGCGCCGCCGTCGGCCTCGGCGTCTTCTGGCTGCTGCTGCACAGGGGCGTACGCGGCTGGTACGTGTACGTACCGCTCGCCCTGGTGATCTGGGGGCTGATGTACAACAGCGGCGTCCACGCCACGATCGCCGGTGTCGCGATGGGTCTGATGCTGCGCTGCACCATCCGCAAGGACGAAGGCGAGCAACGTTCACCCGGCGAGCGCATCGAGCATCTCGTGCGCCCTCTGTCGGCGGGCCTCGCCGTACCGCTGTTCGCGCTGTTCAGCGCCGGGGTCGCGGTGTCGGGCGGCGCGCTCGGCGAGGTGTTCACCCGGCCGGAGACCCTCGGTGTCGTGCTCGGGCTGGTCGTCGGCAAGGCGGTCGGCATCTTCGGCGGCACCTGGCTGACGGCCCGCTTCACCAGGGCCTCGCTCTCCGACGACCTGGCCTGGCCCGACGTCTTCGCGGTGTCCTCGCTCGCCGGCATCGGCTTCACCGTCTCGCTGCTCATCGGGGAGCTCGCCTTCGACGGCGACCAGGCGCTCACCGACGAGGTCAAGGCCGCCGTCCTGATGGGCTCCCTGATCGCGGCCGTCCTGTCGGGCGTCCTGCTGAAGATACGGAACGCCAAGTACCGCAGGCTGTGGGAGGACGAGGAGCGCGACGAGGACCTCGACGGCATCCCCGACATCTACGAACAGGACAACCCCGCCTACCACCTGCGGATGGCCGAGATCCACGAGCGCAAGGCCGCCGAGCACCGAAGGCTTGCCGAAGTGACGGGCGGGGCAAGCGAGGAGAACGACGGTCCGGCATGATCTGACACGCACGGTCCGTTACGCACGTTCCGATACGCCCGGTCCGGCACGTACGGTCCACACGTACCCAAAACGCTCACAGCTCCACGACGACAGACGACGCAAGACAACGGCGACAAGACAACAGGGAGAACGCGATGAGCGCACCCGACGGCAGCCCGGTCGGCGCCGAACGCAGCATCGGCCAGCTGTTCGCCTCGGCGACGACCGAGATGTCCGCGCTGGTGCACGACGAGATCGCACTGGCGAAGGCGCAGCTCAAGAGGGACGTCAAGCGCGGAGCGGTCGGTGGCGGCGCGTTCGCGGCGGCCGGTGCGGTACTGATCTTCTCCCTGCCCATGCTGAGCTTCGCCCTGGCGTACGGCATCCGCACCTGGAGCGACTGGAACCTGGCCGTCTGCTTCCTGCTGTCGTTCGCCGCGAACGTGCTGGTCGCGGGCGTCCTCGCGCTGATCGGCGTGATCTTCGCGAAGAAGGCCAAGAAGGGCCAGGGCCCGCAGAAGACGGCCGCCTCGGTCAAGGAATCGGCGGCCGTACTGCAGAACGTGAAGCCGCACCCCCGTGAGGTGACCGCGGCCGACCCGGTCGGTGACACCGTCAAGGCTGTGGCACGCTCGTCCTCATGACGGACCCCGCCTCATCCTCGGCACAACCCACCTCGGTCGTACGGCTCGACGTGCCCGGCGGAAAACAGGTGACCCACCGGGACGTCGCCGCCAACGGCGCGCGCTTCCACATCGCCGAGATGGGCGACGGACCGCTCGTCCTGCTGCTGCACGGCTTCCCGCAGTTCTGGTGGACCTGGCGGCATCAGCTGGTGGCGCTCTCCGACGCGGGCTTCCGCGCGGTCGCGATGGATCTGCGGGGCATCGGCGGCAGCGACCGCACCCCGCGCGGCTACGACCCCGCGAACCTCGCCCTCGACATCACCGGCGTCGTACGGTCCCTCGGCGAGCCCGACGCCGCGCTGGTCGGCCACGACCTCGGCGGCTATCTGGCGTGGACCGCGGCCGTGATGCGCCCCAAGCTGGTCCGCCGGCTCGTGGTCTCCTCGATGCCGCACCCCCGGCGCTGGCGCTCCGCGATGCTCTCCGACATGAAGCAGACCGCGGCCGGCTCGTACATCTGGGGCTTCCAGCGGCCCTGGCTCCCGGAACGCCAACTGCTCGCCGACGAGGGGGCCCTGGTCGGCGAGCTCATCCGGGACTGGTCCGGGCCGCGGCTGCCGGACGACGAGGCCGTGGAGGCGTACCGGCGGGCGATGCTCATCCCGTCGACGGCGCACTGCTCGCTGGAGCCGTACCGGTGGATGGTCCGCTCGATGGCCCGTCCGGACGGTATTCAGTTCAACCGCCGCATGAAGCGACCGGTGCGGGTGCCGACGCTGCATCTGCATGGCTCGCTCGATCCGGTGATGCGCACGCGGAGCGCCGCGGGGTCCGGGGAGTACGTCGAAGCGCCGTACCGCTGGCGCCTGTTCGACGGGCTCGGGCACTTTCCCCACGAGGAGGACCCGGTGGCTTTCTCGACCGAATTGGTGAACTGGCTGAAGGACCCCGAGCCGGACCGCTGAGGGCATCGCGCCGCAGGTCAGGGGCCGTTCGACGAAGCCGTCGCACCACGCGCCCCACACGTCTCGGGAACGCCTGTTCCACGAACGGCCAATTGCCCGACGCATAGGCCGATTGGGGGGCGTGGGGGCGGTTATCGACCTTGGGGCAGGGGCAGACGTCGGGGTATGGGCTGGACGCACGACTACAGTGACGCAGCACGAAACCGCCGCTCGGCCAGTGGCCTGAGCTCCCATCAGAGGGGAGCCCCGCAGCTGCAGGGCACGGATCCTCGGCTGGGAATTCCGCACATCCTGAAGCGCCGTGCCCGCTGGGTCTCGGCGCGTCTGCGTCACCCTCGCGACTGAGGACCCGCGCGGCCGGAAGCCTCGGACCTCGCCCGTGTGACTCCCGTCGGCCGAGCCCCTCCGCGCCCCCGGACTACAGCGCGCAGCTGTCGCTGCCCACCTGCTGGTTGGCGGTACGACCCTTGGTGATGTCCTCCTGGACCTCTTCCACGGTCAGCGCGTATCCCGTGTTGGCGTCGTCGAGGGACTTCGCGAACACCACGCCGTACACCTCGCCCTTCGCGGTGAGCAGCGGGCCGCCGGAGTTGCCCTGGCGCACGGTCGCGAACACGGAGTAGACCTTCCGCTGCACGGTGCCGCGACGGTAGATGTCCGGGCCGTTGGCCGTGATGGGTCCGCGCACGCGGGCCGGGTTGACCGTGTACGAGCCGTTCTCCGGGAAGCCCGCGACGATCGCGTCGTCCCCCCTGGTCGCTTCCTTGGTGGTGAACTTCAGGGCGGGCGCGTTCAGATCGGGTACGTCGAGTACGGCGATGTCGCGCTCCCAGTCGTAGAGCACGACCTTCGCGGCGTACCGCTTGCCCTCGCCGCCTATCTGGACGTACGGCTCGTTCACGCCGCCCACCACATGGGCGTTGGTCATCACGCGGCGCGGGCCGAAGACGAAGCCGGTGCCTTCGAGAACCTTGCCGCAGCTCTGGGCGGTGCCGGTGACCTTGACGATGGAGCGCTGGGCGCGGGCGGCGACCGGGCTGCTCGCGAGGGCCGGGTCGGGCGGATCCACCTCGTTGATCGGCTCGTTCGAGAACGGGCTGAAGACCTGCGGGAAGCCGTTCTGCGCGAGGACCGAGGAGAAGTCGGCGAACCAGGTGTCGGCCTGGTTGGGCAGCGCCCGGTCCACGCCGAGCATCACCTTGGAGTTGCGGACCTCCTTGCCGAGCGTCGGCAGTGTCGTGCCGGCCAGGGCCGAGCCGATCAGCCAGGCGACGAGGAGCATCGCCACGACGTTGACGAGGGCACCGCCCGTGGCGTCCAGGGCGCGGGCCGGGGACCAGGTGATGTACCGGCGCAGTTTGTTGCCGAGATGGGTGGTGAGGGCCTGGCCGACCGAGGCGCAGACGATCACGACGACCACGGCGACGACGGCTGCGGTCGTGCCGACCTCCGCGTCGTCCGTCACCGCGCCCCAGATGACCGGCAGGAGGTAGACCGCGACGAGACCGCCGCCCAGGAATCCGATCACCGACAGGATGCCTACGACGAACCCCTGGCGATAGCCCACGATCGCGAACCACACAGCGGCGACCAGCAACAGGATGTCCAGCACGTTCACTGCTTCAAGCCTCGCCTCATCACTTTGCGGTGGCCGTGCCTCGGCCGGGGGTCCGGGGACACCCGGCGCAGCCGCTCATGTCGCGGCCCCCGGAGAGACACAGCACGGGTGCCACCCTGTCATGCGCGCCAGTCGAGCGGGACCTGCTTGTCGCGGTCCCAAGGTCGTTCCCAGCCCGCGTAGTGCAGGAGGCGGTCGATGATTCCGGCTGTGAAGCCCCAGACCAGGGCGGATTCGACCAGGAATGCCGGACCTGCGTGGCCGCGCGGGTGCACGGCGGTCGCGCGGTTGCCGGGGTCCGTGAGATCCGCCACGGGGACCGTGAAGACACGGGCCGTCTCGGCCGGATCGACGACGCCGACCGGTGTCGGCTCGCGCCACCAGCCCAGCACCGGGGTGACCACGAAGCCGCTCACCGGGATGTAGAGCTTGGGGAGCACGCCGAAGAGCTGGACGCCGCGGGGGTCGAGCCCGGTCTCCTCCTCGGCCTCGCGGAGGGCGGCCCGCAACGGCCCGTCACCCTTCGGGTCGCCGTCCTCGGGGTCGAGGGCGCCACCGGGGAACGACGGCTGCCCGGCATGCGACCTGAGCGAACTGGCCCGCTCCATGAGCAGCAGCTCGGGGCCCAGCTCCCCCTCGCCGAACAGGATCAGTACGGCCGACTGGCGCCCGCCGCCGTCCTCCGGCGGCAGAAAGCGGCTCAGCTGGAGCGGCTCCACCGTCTCCACGGCATGCACCACCGGGTCCAGCCAGCCCGGCAGGCCGTCCTTGGTCAGGGCCAGATCGCCGTCCTGCATGTCGTGCGTGCGACTCGCGCGCGTCATCGCCACCCCCGTTCTGCTGCTCTCAACGCCCGCGGGTCCACAGATCGTTCCGTCATCCGGCGTCCCGCGCGGGTGAACCGGGCGCGGGGCCGGCGGAGGAGGGTGCGGGTGCGCCGGGGGCGGATGCGCCGGGCACGAGGGCGCCGGGGGCGGGCGCTCCCAGCGGGGGTGCGGGGATGCCGCCCGCGTCGAGGTAGGACTGCGGAGGGTTGAGGCGCTGGCCCGGGAAGCCGCCCTTCTCGTACTTCAGGAGCTTCTGGGCCTTCTCCGGGTCCGTCTCGCCCTCTCCGTACGCCGGGCAGAGCGGGGCGATCGGGCAGGCACCGCAGGCGGGCTTGCGGGCGTGGCAGATACGGCGGCCGTGGAAGATCACGTGGTGCGAGAGCATCGTCCACTCGCTCTTCGGGAAGAGCCCGCCGATGGCCGCCTCGATCTTGTCGGGCTCCGTCTGGTCGGTCCACTGCCAGCGCCGTACGAGCCGCTGGAAATGGGTGTCCACCGTGATGCCGGGGCGGCCGAAGGCGTTGCCGAGGACGACGAAGGCGGTCTTGCGGCCCACTCCGGGCAGTTTGACGAGGTCTTCGAGGCGGCCGGGGACCTCGCCCCCGAAGTCGTCCCGCAGAGCCTTGGAGAGCCCTATCACCGACTTGGTCTTGGCCCGGAAGAACCCGGTCGGCCGGAGGATCTCCTCGACCTCCTCCGGATTCGCCGCGGCCAGGTCCTCGGGCGTGGGGTACTTCCCGAAGAGGGCCGGCGTCGTCTGGTTCACCCTCAGGTCGGTCGTCTGCGCCGACAGGACCGTGGCGACCACCAGTTGGAAGGGGTTCTCGAAGTCCAGCTCCGGGTGGGCGTACGGGTACACCTCGCCGAGCTCACGGTTGATTCGGCGTGCCCGTCGGACGAGTGCGGTGTGCGACTCGTTCCGGGGAGGCTTGGCCGGGGTGACTTTGGCGGGGGTGGATTTGGCGGGGGTCACTGCGGCGGATACGGCTTTCTTCGCGGATGCGGACTTTTTGGCAGGCGTGGGCGTGGGCTTCCTGGCGGCCGCCTTCGCAGGCGCGCTCGACGCCGAGGTCTTCTTGGCGGTCGCCTTCGCGGGCCCCGCGCTCGATGCCGAGGCCTTCCTGACGACGGCCTTCGCCGGTGCGCTCTTCTTGGCGGCCTTCTTCGGGGCGGCAGCCTCCTTCGCGGCGGCCTTCTTCGGAGCGGCAGCCTCCTTCGCGGCGGCCACCTTCTTGCCCGCGGCGGCAGCCTTCTTGCTCATGGCGGCGGCCTTCCCACTCGGAGCGGCCACCTTCTTGCTCATGGCGGCGGCCTTCCCACTCGGAGCGGCCACCTTCTTGCTCGCCGCAGCGGCCTTCCTGCTCGCGGCAGCCACCTTCTTGCTCGGGGCGGCAGCCTTCTTGGCGGACGCGGCTCTCTTGACGGCGGCGGCCTTCTTCGCGGTCGCGGCCATCTCCGAGGCGGCGGCCCCCGCGGCCTTCCCGGCGGCCCCGGCCGACCTCCTGGCCCGCCCGGACCCTGCCGCATTTGTCGTTTTCTTCGCTCCGTCGGGGTCCTGTTCGCCCACAGCGGAATCGCGACGTGCAACCACCCGTCCAGCCCCCTTGGCCTGTGCTCTCACCGGCGATTTGGACACCCGGCCAGCCTAAAGCCCACCAGTGACATCCGCCCCGGCCCTCGGAGATCGGCCCCCAATTGGCCCCCTGCCGCACTGCGGGACACACCTGTACGGCAGACTTGTGACTGATCACACTGTTTGGACCGTCCGGCAAGATGGGGAACACGGTCCCCGGCACACGGGGGAGCAAGATCCCCTGAGCAGGTCGACAAGGAGAGAACTCGTGGACGACGTTCTGCGGCGCGCCCCGCTCTTCGCGGCGCTCGATGACGAGCAGGCCGCGGAGCTCCGCGCCTCCATGAGTGAGGTGACCCTCGCGCGCGGAGACGCGCTCTTTCACGAGGGCGACCCCGGAGACCGCCTGTACGTGGTCACCGAGGGCAAGGTGAAGCTCCACCGCACATCCCCCGACGGCCGCGAGAACATGCTGGCGGTCCTCGGCCCCGGCGAGCTCATCGGTGAGCTGTCGCTGTTCGACCCGGGCCCGCGCACGGCGACCGCCAGCGCGCTGACCGAGGTCAAGCTGCTCGGCCTCGGCCACGGCGACCTCCAGCCCTGGCTGAACGCGCGGCCCGAGGTGGCCGCCGCCCTGCTGCGCGCCGTCGCCCGGCGTCTGCGCAAGACCAACGACCAGATGTCCGACCTGGTCTTCTCCGACGTGCCGGGCCGGGTGGCCCGCGCGCTCCTGGACCTCTCGCGCCGCTTCGGCGTGCAGTCCGAGGAGGGCATCCACGTCGTGCACGACCTGACCCAGGAGGAGCTGGCCCAGCTCGTCGGCGCCTCCCGAGAGACGGTCAACAAGGCGCTCGCCGACTTCGCGGGCCGCGGCTGGCTCCGCCTGGAGGCCCGCGCGGTGATCCTGCTGGACGTGGAGCGCCTCGCGAAGCGCTCGCGCTAGCCGTTACGTCACGTCTTCTTCAAAGAAGGGCCCTGCTGCACGGTGGGGCCCTTCTTGTTGTCGTGTCTTGCTGTCGTCGCCGGACGCCGGCCCGAGGGGTGGGGATGCACGAGGACACGGGGACGTACGAGGACAGAGCACCTGAGTCGGTCTGGGGCGGCACGAAGGGCCCTTGGTGGCGCCGGGGGCCCGCGTCGGCGCCGAGGCTGTGGAAGTACCCGCGGGAGAAGGGAAGCCCCGGCGCACCGCTGAGCACCTGGGCGGTCGACGGAACCCTCGCCATGGCCCGCTCCGGCCGCGTGGAGGCGTACGGCCTGACGACCGGTGACCCCCTGTGGACGTGGCAGCCGCCCGACGGCGAGGTGCTGGCCCACGCCTCCGCGGACGCACCGGACGGCGTGGGCGTCGTACTGCATCACGCCGACGGGGACGGCGGCGCGGAGCACGTCCGCCTCACGGGGCTCGATGTCGGCTCGGGCAGGGTCCTCTGGTCGCGCGAGCAGCGTGCCGACGCGCTCGGATCCGTCGGCGGGCACGCGCGCGGGGTGGCAATCGGCGGCGGCCGCGTCGCGACCGCCCGTGCCCGTCACGGGAACGCGCCTGCCGTGCTCCGGACGTTCGACGCGCGCACCGGCGCCCTCCTGTGGGAGCGACCGGTCCCCGAGCGGTGGGGTGACGTCTCCGTCGTGCGGGCCCGCCCTGTCGTCGTGGCCACCGTGGGACCCGGCGAGGGCGCTCCCCGGCGGCTCGTCGTGGTGGGCGAGGAAGCGGAGCAGGAGATCGAACTGCCAGGCCGGGCCAACGAGTTCGGAGGTGACGTGGCCGTGGTCGGCGACCTGCTCGCCGTCGAGTGCGTCGGCCCGCCGACCCCCGACGGCGAGGAGGACACCGGAAGCACGCTCAGCGCGTTCCCGGTCACCACGGGAGTCCTCCGCTGGACCTGGCGCAGCACGTACGGCGCCACCCTGACCCCGCTGGCCCACCGGGGTCACCTCGTGGTCCTGAACGGCTACGGCGACCGTGCGACCGTGCTCGATCCCGCGGACGGCCGGGTCGTGGCCGAGCGCGCCCTGCCCGGCCACAGCTACCGGGCCCGCCTCGCCGCGGTCGGGGGCTGCCTCGCCGTGGTCTGTACGGCGGAGCGCCCCGTCCACCGGCTGCGCGTGTTCCGCTGGAAATGACATGAACCCACGGCCCGGCCCGTGCAGAGTGTTCCCATGCCGAACAAGGGGCTCGACGCCGGGGGACACATCGAACGCGAGGGATCTCTGGGCCTGATCCCGCGTGCGTTCCGGCCCGTCGTGGCCACGGCCCGCGACCGGGTGCTGGACGTCTTCGGGGCGCGGCTGCACAGCGCGTACCTGTACGGGTCGATCCCGCGCGGCACCGCGCGCGTGGGCCGCTCCGACCTCGACCTGCTGCTCGCCCTGCGCGAGGAGCCCACGGACGCGGACCGTACGGACGCCCGCTCGCTCGACGAGGCACTCGACAAGGAGTTCCCGCAGATCGACGGGGCGGGGACGCTGCTGGTCGGCCGGGAGCAGGTGCTGAGCGACCTGGAGAGGCACGATCTCGGCTGGTTCGTGGCCTGCCTCTGTACGCCGCTGCTGGGCGAGGACCTCGCCGAGTACCTGCCGCGCTACCGGCCCGACGCGCTCCTCGCCCGCGAGACGAACGGCGACCTCGCGCTGTTCCTCCCGCGGTGGCGTGAGCGGATCACCGAGGCGGACGACTCGGAGGAGGCCCTGAGGCCCCTCGTGCGCTTCATGTCACGTCATCTTGTCCGCACCGGCTTCACCCTCGTCATGCCCCGCTGGAAGGGCTGGACGAGCGATCTGACGGAGATGGCCGAGGTGTTCGGCACGTACTACCCGGAGCGGGCCGCGCAACTGCGGGAGGCGGCCGTCCTCGGGTACGAGCCGAGGGGCGATGCCGCCGCCTTGCGGTCGTACGTCGACGATCTCGGGCCGTGGCTCGCCGAGGAGTACACGCGCGTGCACGGCATCAAGAAACCGCGCCCCTAGGGAGGGCGTTTTCGAACCGTGCCCCCAGGAGGGCCGTTTCCGGCTTCTCAGGCCTCGCCGATGAGTCCGTGCTCCCGGAGATAGTCCAGCTGCGCCAGCACCGACAGCTCCGCCGCCGGCCACAGGGAGCGGTCGACGTCGGCGTACACGTGGGCGACGACCTGGGACGAGGTCGTGTAGCCGTCCTCGACCGCCGTCTCGACCTGGGCGAGGCGGTGGGCCCGGTGGGCGAGGTAGAACTCGACGGCGCCCTGGGCGTCCTCCAGGACGGGCCCGTGGCCCGGCAGGACCATGTGCACGCCGTCGTCGACCGTCAGGGACCTGAGGCGCCGCAGGGAGTCCAGGTAGTCGCCCAGGCGCCCGTCGGGGTGCGCGACGACCGTGGTGCCCCGGCCCAGGATCGTGTCGCCGGTCAGGACGGCCCGGTCGGCGGGCAGATGGAAGCAGAGCGAGTCGGCGGTGTGGCCGGGGGTGGACACGACGCGCAGCTCCAGGCCACCTGTGGTGACGACGTTCCCGGCCGCCAGGCCCTCGTCACCGAGGCGCAGCGCCGGGTCGAGCGCCCGCACCTTCGTCCCGGTCAGTTCCGCGAACCGTCCGGCGCCCTCCGCGTGGTCCGGGTGCCCGTGCGTCAGCAGGGTCAGCGCGACGCGCTTGCCGGCCTTCTCGGCGATGTCGACGACGTTCCGAAGGTGTACGTCGTCCAGGGGCCCCGGGTCGATCACCACCGCCAGCTCGGAGTCCGGCTCGGCCACGATCCAGGTGTTCGTGCCGTCCAGGGTCATCGCGGAGGCGTTGGGCGCGAGGACGTTGACGGCACGCGCGGTGGCGGGGCCCGAGAGCACCCCGCCCCGTGGCTGGCCGGGAAGGGCGGCGGCGTCGGTCATGCGGGGGCTCCACCGGTCGGGATGTGCTTGGTGAACTCGTCGTGGCCGGGCCAGCTGAGGACCAGCTCGCCGCCTTCCAGACGGGCCTGGGCCAGGACGGGCGTCATGTCGCGCCCCGGTGCCGCGGCGAGGGCCTCGGCGGCGGTGGCGTACGCGCCGAGCTGACGCAGGGTCGCGATGGTGGGCGGCATCATCAGGAGGTCGCCCTTGTCGTAGCCGTCCCTCGCGTCCGCGGGGCGGATCCAGACGGTGCGGTCGGCCTCCGTGGAGGCGTTGCGGGTGCGCTGGCCCTCCGGGAGCGCGGCCACGAAGAACCAGGTGTCGTAGCGACGGGGCTCGAACTCCGGGGTGATCCAGCGGGTCCAGGCGCCGAGGAGGTCGGAGCGCAGGACGAGCCCCCGGCGCTCCAGGAACTCGGCGAAGGAGAGGTCACGGGCGACCAGGGCCGCACGGTCCGCCTCCCACTCCTCGCCCGTGGTGTCGCCGACCACGGTGTCCTCGGTGGGCCCGGCGAGCAGGACGCCCGCCTCCTCGTACGTCTCGCGCACCGCCGCGCAGACGATCGCCTGGGCGGTGGTCTCGTCGACGCCGAGCCGGGACGCCCACCACGCGCGCGTGGGGCCCGCCCAGCGGATCTGCCGGTCGTCGTCCCGGGGGTCCACCCCGCCGCCCGGATACGCGTACGCGCCTCCGGCGAAGGCCATGGAGGCGCGTCTGCGCAGCATGTGTACGACGGGGGTGGAGTCGGTGTCCTTGAGCAGCATGACGGTGGCCGCCCGCCTGGGGGCGACCGGTGTGAGCGTGCCCTCCGCGAGCGCGCGGATTCTCTCGGGCCACTCGGGGGGATACCACTGCCCATTCGCCATGGGCGGAGGCTATCCCGGAGTGAGCTGATGTTCGAGAGGCAACGATCGCCTCCCTGGGGGGCACACCTACGCCGTAGGAGCAGGCCCGCGCCCCGGAATCCGCTCACGCCACCGAGCCATGCCCACGCCACGGCGGACCGGCTCCCACCACGACGGAGACCGGCTCACACCAGGGCGGACCGGCTCACGCGTGCGTCAGCTCCACCAGGACCTCGACCTCGACGGGCGCGTCCAGCGGCAGCACCGCCACGCCGACCGCGCTGCGCGCGTGCACGCCCTTCTCGCCGAGGACCTCGCCGAGCAGCTCGCTCGCGCCGTTCAGCACGGCGGGCTGGCCCGTGAAGTCGGAGGCCGAGGCGACGAAGCCGACGACCTTCACCACGCGCGCGATGCGGTCGAGGTCGCCCACGACCGACTTGACCGCCGCGAGGGCGTTCAGCGCACAGGTGCGGGCCAGCTCCTTGGCCTCTTCCGGAGTGACCTCCGCGCCCACCTTGCCGGTGACCGGAAGCTTGCCGTCCACCATCGGGAGCTGGCCGGCCGTGTACACGTACACACCCGACTGCACCGCGGGCTGGTACGCGGCCAGCGGCGGTACGACGTCCGGCAGTGTCAGTCCGAGCTCGGCCAGCTTCGCCTCGACGGCGCTCATGCGGCCTTCTCGCGCTTCAGATAGGCGACGAGCTGCTCGGGGTTGTTCGGCCCGGGCACGACCTGGACGAGCTCCCAGCCGTCCTCGCCCCAGGTGTCCAGAATCTGCTTCGTGGCGTGGACGAGCAGCGGCACGGTTGAGTATTCCCACTTGGTCATGAGGGCGACTGTATCCGCTGCCGCGCACGCCCTTCCGCGGACCTCGTCGGGGGCCTCGCCCGGGACCTCGCGCACAGCTTGTCCACAGCCTCCTGCGTACTTCCGCGGCCGACTGGTTAGGCTCGAAGACGTGAGCAGGCTCCAGGTCGTCAGCGGCAAGGGCGGTACCGGCAAGACCACGGTCGCCGCAGCACTCGCGCTCGCCCTAGCGACCGAGGGCAAGCGTGCCCTTCTGGTCGAGGTCGAGGGCAGGCAGGGCATCGCGCAGCTATTCGAAGCGCAGGCACTGCCCTACGAGGAGCGGAAGATCGCCGTCGCTCCAGGGGGCGGGGAGGTGTTCGCCCTCGCCATAGACCCCGAACTGGCCCTTCTGGACTACCTCCAGATGTTCTACAAACTCGGCAGCGCCGGACGTGCGCTGAAGAAACTCGGCGCCATCGACTTCGCGACCACCGTCGCGCCGGGCCTCAGGGACGTCCTCCTGACGGGCAAGGCCTGCGAGGCCGTGCGCCGCAAGGACAAGCGCGGCCGCTTCGCGTACGACTACGTGGTGATGGACGCGCCGCCGACCGGCCGGATCACCCGCTTCCTGAACGTGAACGACGAGGTGGCGGGGCTCGCCAAGATCGGCCCGATACACAATCAGGCGCAGGCCGTCATGCGGGTGCTCAAGTCGCCCGAGACCGCCGTGCACATGGTGACGCTGCTGGAGGAGATGCCCGTCCAGGAGACCGCGGACGGCATCGCCGAGCTGCGCGCCGCGCGGCTGCCGGTGGGACGGATCATCGTGAACATGGTGCGGCCCGCGATCCTCGACGAGACCGATCTGGCGCTCACCCGCGAGGCACCGCGCACGGCCATCGCCAAGTCGCTGTCCGCCGCCGGACTCGGCGGCGCGCGCCGCGGAGGGGTCGCCGAGCGGCTGGTCGAGCCGCTGCTGACCCAGGCCGACGAGTACGCCGAGCGGCACGCGCTGGAGCGCGACCAGCGGGCCGTGCTCCAGGGCCTGGACCTCCCCCTGCACGAACTCCCGCTGCTCGCCGAGGGAATGGACCTCGGGGGCCTGTACGAACTCGCCAAGGAACTGCGTCAGCAAGGGATCTCATGAGCCAGGACCCGGCCCGCGCACACGACACGACCCACTCGCACGAGCCCGCCCGCGGCATAGACGCCGCCCCCGTCCTGGACGTCGACCCGCTGATCGACGACCCGAAGACCCGCATCGTGGTCTGCTGCGGCTCGGGCGGCGTCGGCAAGACCACCACGGCGGCGGCCCTCGGGCTGCGCGCCGCCGAGCGCGGACGCAAGGTCGTCGTCCTCACCATCGACCCGGCGCGCAGGCTCGCCCAGTCCATGGGCATCGACGCGCTGGACAACACCCCTCGCCGGGTGAAGGGCGTCGACGACTCCGCGGACGGCGAACTGCACGCGATGATGCTCGACATGAAGCGCACCTTCGACGAGATCGTCGAGGCGCACGCGGACCCCGAGCGGGCGACCGCGATCCTCAACAACCCCTTCTACCAGTCGCTTTCGGCGGGCTTCGCGGGCACGCAGGAGTACATGGCGATGGAGAAACTGGGCCAGTTGCGGGCCCGCGAGGAGTGGGACCTCATCGTCGTCGACACCCCGCCCTCGCGCTCGGCGCTCGACTTCCTGGACGCCCCGAAGCGGCTCGGGTCGTTCCTGGACGGCAAGTTGATCCGGCTGCTGACGGCTCCGGCCAAGCTGGGCGGCCGCGCCGGGATGAAGTTCCTGAACGTCGGGATGTCGATGATGACCGGCACCCTCGGCAAGCTGCTGGGCGGCCAGCTCCTCAAGGACGTCCAGACGTTCGTGGCCGCCATGGACACCACCTTCGGCGGTTTCCGCACCCGCGCGGACGCCACGTACAAGCTGCTCCAGGCGCCCGGGACGGCGTTCCTGGTCGTCGCGGCCCCGGAGCGGGACGCGTTGCGCGAGGCGGCGTACTTCGTGGAGCGGCTGGCCGCCGAGGACATGCCGCTCGCGGGGCTCGTGCTGAACCGCGTCCACGGCAGTGGCGCGGCCCAGCTGTCGGCGGAGCGGGCGCTGGCCGCCGCGGAGACCCTCGACCTCGCCGCCGGTCCGGTCGAACACCCCGCGGCCGGTCCGGCCGAACCCGGTGCCGATCCGGCCGCCGCGGAAAATCTTGACGAGGCCCGCATTGTGGATCAGTCGGGCGGGAAAGCTGGACTTCGTAACTCTCCCGACACGTACGGCAGTTCAGAATCACCCGCTACCCAGACCACCGTTCCCGAGGCTCCCGCGCCCGACGCAGGCTCCCCCGCCGCGGACCGGACCACCGCCGAAGGAGCCGGGACGGACGACCCCACGGACGACCGCACCGTCGAACAACTCACGGCAGGCCTGTTGAGGCTGCACGCCGAGCGCATGCAGCTGCTCCACCGCGAGCAGCGCACACGCGACCGCTTCGCCGCACGCCACCCCGAAGTGGCGGTGGCCGAAGTGGCCGCGCTGCCCGGCGATGTGCACGACCTCGCAGGGCTGCGGAACATCGGGGAGCGGCTCGCGGCCGGTACCTCGCCGGCCGGAGCTGCGTAGCCTCTCGGGGCCACAGTGGCCCCGGTTGCGTGCGGACGCCGTATACGACGCCGTGCGGGGTCGCGTGTACGTCACGTGACCCCCTGACGCATACGGGGCCGATGGGACCCCGGTTGCGTGCGGAGAGGCGGTCAGCCCACCGCCGCGTAGTTCTCGTACACCTCTTCCTCGTCGAGAGGCAGAATGCCCGCCCCTCGCTCGTACTCGGTACGCGCGGTTTCGAGCAGCCTGCGCCAAGAGGTGACGGTGGGCCGCCTGCGCAGCAGTGCGCGGCGCTCCCGCTCCGTCATTCCTCCCCACACGCCGAACTCGACGCGGTTGTCCAGCGCGTCGGCCAGGCACTCCGTGCGCACCGGACATCCGGTGCACACCGCCTTGGCCCTGTTCTGCGCTGCTCCTTGAACGAACAGTTCATCCGGATCGGTAGTGCGGCAGGCCGCCTGCGCACTCCAGTCGGTTACCCAGCCCATACCGGCGCCGTCCTCTCCCGAATCGAGGCTCCCCCACGGCGGCAGCGGCATATTCACCGCCGCCAGTTGAGGACGTTACGGAAGGTGGGCACAGTCAACCAGCCCCTTCGGGCCCAATCTTGAATGGCCCGAATGGACTATGGGTACGCGACAGATCACCCAACGGAGTGACCCGGCGACATACGTGACCTTCCCGGCAAACCGGGGCAGTTGAGTTGCGTCACATCGGACACCAACTGACACACAAGGTGGATTCGGGCACGTGCTCAACAAAAAAGTCGAGTGCCGACCGAAACGATTCGGGGTCGCCGGACGTATTGATACGTAGCCCTACTGCTGTGACAGTTGAGAGCAGCTTAGGCCAAGGCCTGTACGTGTGTCCGGCGAATGAGAACGTAGGCTGCCCTCATGCCAAACAAGCGCTCGGGCGGAGGTCTGTCGCCAACGCAGCAGGCCGCCAAGTTCCTCGGTGTCAGTGTGCTCGCGGGAGCCGTCATGGCCGGAATCGCCGTGCCGGCGTTCGGCGCGCTCGGTCTCGCGGCCAAGGGTTCGGTCGAGGGGTTCGACGAGATCCCGACCAACCTGAAGCGGCCTCCGCTGAGCCAGCGCACCACGATCCTGGACAGCAAGGGCGGCCAGATCGCCACGGTCTACTCACGTGACCGCACGGTGGTCGACCTCAAGAGCATCTCGCCGTACATGCAGAAGGCGATCGTCGCGATCGAGGACTCGCGGTTCTACGAGCACGGCGCGGTCGACCTCAAGGGCGTCCTGCGCGCCCTCAACAAGAACGCGCAGAGCGGCGGCGTCTCCCAGGGCGCCTCCACGCTCACGCAGCAGTACGTGAAGAACGTCTTCGTGGAGGAGGCCGGCGACGACGCGACGCTGGTCGCCCAGGCCACCCAGCAGACCCTCGGCCGGAAGGTCCGCGAGCTGAAGTTCGCGATCCAGGTCGAGGAGGAGCTCGGCAAGAAGAAGATCCTCGAGAACTACCTGAACATCACGTTCTTCGGCCAGCAGGCGTACGGCGTCGAGGCCGCGGCCCAGCGCTACTTCTCCAAGTCCGCCAAGGACCTGAAGGTGGAGGAGGCCGCGCTGCTCGCCGGCATCGTCCAGTCGCCGAGCCGGTACGACCCGGTCAACGACGAGGAGGAGGCCACGAAGCGGCGCAACACCGTGCTGCAGCGGATGGCCGACGTCGGAGACATCTCCCGGGCGGAGGCCGACAAGGCCAGGAAGAAGCCGCTCGGTCTGAAGATCAGCAAGCCCAAGAACGGCTGCATCACGGCGGTCAAGGGCGCCGGCTTCTTCTGTGACTACGTCCGCGAGGTGTTCCTGAACGACCCGGTCTTCGGCAAGACCCAGAAGGCCCGGGCCAAGATCTGGAACCAGGGCGGCCTGACGATCAGGACGACGCTCGACCCGCAGTCGCAGGAGTCGGCGCAGGCCTCGATCAAGAAACACGTCTACAAGAGCGACGACGTGGCGACCGCCAC
The DNA here is from genome assembly GCF_027270795.1 of Streptomyces sp. ActVer. NCBI lineage: Bacteria > Bacillati > Actinomycetota > Actinomycetes > Kitasatosporales > Streptomycetaceae > Streptomyces > Streptomyces sp. ActVer. The sequence continues at coordinate 1,327 of NZ_JAPWHT010000072.1, read as the reverse complement.
CACCATCGTCGAGCCCGGCACCGGCAAGATCCTCGCGATGGGCCAGTCGCGTCCGTACGGCTTCGGCAAGAACGAGACGCAGATGAACCTGTCCGTGGACAGCAACATGGGCGGCGGCGCGGGCTACCAGCCCGGTTCGACGTTCAAGCCGATCGTGGCCGCGGCCGCCATCGAGGGCGGCAAGCCGGCGAACCAGGTGTACTCGTCGCCGTACAAGATGGACTACCCGAGCCCGGTCTCGGCCTGTGACGGCAAGAGCTGGAACGAGAAGGGCGTCCCGGTCGAGAACGAGAACGAGACCGAGGTCGGCCCGTACGACATGCAGGACGCGACCGCGAAGTCGGTCAACACGTACTACATCCAGCTGATCAGCGACATCGGCATCTGCCCGGTGACCGACATGGCGGGCAAGATGGGCGTCGAGCGCGCCGACGGCAAGAAGCTGAACCAGGCCCCGTCGATCGCCCTGGGCACGCAGGAGATGTCCCCGCTGACGATGGCGAGCGCGTACGCGACCTTCGCCGCGCGGGGCACGTACTGCTCGCCGATCGCCATCGAGTCGATCCGCCAGACCGTCGGTGGCCAGAAGAAGTCCCTGCCGGTGCCGAAGTCGACGTGCTCACGCGCGATGTCCGAGAACACCGCCGACACGATCAACACGCTCCTCAAGGGCGTGGTCGAGGACGGTACGGGTTCGGAGGCGGGCCTCGACAGCCGGGCCAGCGCGGGCAAGACCGGCACGACGGACGAGCGCTACGCGGCCTGGTTCGTGGGCTACACGCCGAACATGGCCGGCGCGGTCTGGGTCGGCGACCCGGCCCACAAGCGGAAGATGACCAACATCACCATCGGCGGTGTCCCGTACGAGAAGGTCTTCGGTGGCAGGGTCCCCGGACCGATCTGGCGCGACATGATGGCCGGCGCCCTTGAGGGCAAGGAAGCGCCCCAGTTCAACCTCGTCAACATCCCGCGCGGCGACACCGGCAAGGACGACGGCCGCGGCGACGAGGACGACAACGGTGACGAGGACGGCAACAACGGGGACAACGGCGGGAACGGAGGCGGGAACGGTGACGGCAACAACGGCGGCAACGGCGGCAACGGCAACCCGCAGTTCCCCAATCCGACCATCTCGATCCCCGAGGAGTGGACGATCAACGGGAACGACAACGGCGGCGGGAACGGGAACGGCGGGAACTTCCCGTAGGCCCGGGGTTCGGTGGGCCCGGGGTTCCGTAGTCCGTAGTCAGTAGTTGTACGCCGATGGGGGGCGCCCCTTGTGACAAGGGGCGCCCCCCATCGGCGTACCGGCGTACCGGCGGACCGG
>NZ_JAPWHT010000729.1:0-3076 GCF_027270795.1 Streptomyces sp. ActVer | reverse complement strand
GTCCAGCCGGTCCCGGACCAGTCGACCGCGCGGCGGCTCGTCGTCCTCGCCGACCGGCTGTACGACCGCGAGGTGCCGGTACTCGCCTCGGGGATGCCCTTCGACCCCCTCCCGCTACCGCCGCCCGTGCGACTCGCCGTACAACTCCCCGTACGCCGGCCACATCCCGCCCGGGCCCTCCACCGACTCGGCGGCCCGTACCGCCCGGACGATGGCGCGCGTGACCAGGTCCGCGCCGGCGGCGAGGATCTCGTTGAGGGCGAGCGGGTTCTCCTCCGCCAGCGGACGGGTCCCCGTGGCGAGCGCGAACACCGTGTCGCCGTCGTTGAGGAGATGCACCGGCCGGACGGCACGCGCGATGCCGTCGTGCGCCGTGCCCGCCAGCTTCTGGGCCTGTGCCTTCGACAGGTCGGCGTCGGTGGCGACCACCGCGAGGGTGGTGTTCAGCGGGGGAAGGTTGTTCTTCGCCGCGGCCTCGGCGAGCCGCCCCCGCGCAGCCTCGTGAACCTCCTCGGCCGGACAGCTCAAGAGCCCCTGGACCAACTCCCCGTACAACGCCCCCGTCTCCGGCTCCACCACCGACCCCGCCGCGTTGGCCACGACCAGCGCCGCCACCGTGACACCCGAATCGAGCACGGCACTCGCGGTGCCGACCCCTCCCTTCATCATTCCGACGGCCGCCCCTGTCCCGGCGCCCACGGACCCCTCCGGGACAGGCGCGCCCGGCTCGCTCGCCGCCGCGGCCTCCACCGCGTCACGGCCGGTCGCCGCGTCCGGCCTGGCCCGGAAGTCGCCACCCCGGCCGAGGTCGAAGACACAGGCCGCCGGCACGACGGGCACCACGTGCAGCGGATCGGGCCCGACCCGCACCCCGCGCCCCCGCTCCTCCAGCCAGGCCATCACACCGGTCGCCGAGTCCAGCCCGAACGCGCTGCCACCGGTCAGTACGAGCGCCTCGACCTTCCGCACCACATTGCGCGGATCGAGCGCGTCGGTCTCCTTGGTACCCGGCCCACCGCCGCGCACGTCCACCGCGGCGACCGCGCCGCCTTCCGGGGCGAGGACAACCGTCGTACCGGTGAGCCAACCGTCACCGATCCTCGTGGCGTGCCCCACGCGCAGCCCGGCCACATCCGTCAGAGCGTCAACTGTCATACGCCCAGTGTCGACCCGCCCTACGCGGCAGGCGCGCCGGCCGCTTCCTCCTCCCTCTCCTCCCGCGCGGCCATCCGCGCAGTCAGCGTCACCCCCACGACCACCGCAAGAGCGGCCACCACACCCGCCGCGAACACCGCCCAGTCACCCAGGAACGTGCACAGGGCCACCGCCAACGCCGTGACGGGCAGCACCAGTTGCTGTGCCGCGCCCACCTTGTAGTGGCGGGCGTGCAGCACCCAGACGGTCAGGAAGAACAGAGCCGTCGGAAGTGTCACCGCGGCCGACGCAGCCAGCGTGGAGATGCGCGCCTTGCCGACCGCCTGCTCCACCGCGACCTCCAGCCCGGCACCGATCGCCGCCGCCGACGCGAAGATCACGTAGTGGCCGTACCCCCAGAGGAACGCCTTCCTGCTGGAGCTGAGATGACCGTGGATCGGTACGACGAAGTAGATCCACCACGCGGCGAAGATGATCAGCAGCCCGCCCGAGGCGATCGGGAGGAGCTCGCCCAACGCGTCGTTCTCGTCCACCCCCACCTTCACCGCGATCGTGGCCGCGGCGATGGTCTCGCCGAGGACGATGATCGTGAAGAGCCCGTACCGCTCGGAGATGTGATGCGGATGCCAGACGGTGCTGAACTCCCTCTCCGCCAGCAGCGGAACGCACATCTCGGCGATCGCCATCACCAGGAACAGCCACGGCCGGCCGGACTCCGGCAGGAGCACCAGCCCCACCCAGCCGACCTGGCACACCAGGACCCCACCCGCGTACCGCAGCGCCATCCGCCGCTCGGCGCCGTCCGCGTTCCGGGCCACGCGCAGCCACTGCACGGTCAGCGCCATCCGCATGATCACGTAGCCCAGCAGGACCAACAGGAAGTCGTGGTCCTCGAACGCCTGGGACACCCCGGCGGCCAGCACCAGCACACCGGCGATCTGGATCAGCGTGACGACCCGGTACAAGGCGTCGTCGTTGTCGTACGCCGACGCGAACCAGGTGAAGTTCATCCAGGCCCACCAGATGGCGAAGAACACCATCGCGTAGTTCAGGACGCCCTCGGCCGCGTGCGCCTCCGCGACGGAGTGCACCAGCTGCACTCCCGCCTGGGCGATGGCCACGACGAAACACAGATCGAAGAACAGCTCCAGCGGCGACGCGACCCGGTGCACCTCGTCACGCCTGCGCGCGGTCATCCTGCGCAACGGCCGAGGTGAGGGGACGGTTCGGGAGCGGCGTGGACCGGATTCGGAAGAGGCATCGGGCGTCATGCGACCAAGCACAGCAGAAACCCCCCAAAAATCCAGAAGCACGCCGGACTCGCTCCGGCCCGCCACGCAGTGCTCAGGAAGCGGGGTCGTACAGGAACGCACGCACTTCCTGCGAACAGCGGCACGCCACCGCGATCTTCGCCGCCCACTCAAGAGCTGCTTCGCGGGACGGCAGCTCAAGGACCGTGTAGCCGCCGTTCGGCACGCGCGTGTCGGGATAGGTGCCATCGGTGACGGTTCCGTCGCCGGCCACCAGGACAGGCGCGACATCCTCGTCCAACCCGCCACCGAAGACGTAGACGCCCGCGTCCTTCGCCTCCTGGATCACCGCGTGCGATTCCTCGCTCACGGCGGCGAAGTCCTCTTCGGGAATCACCATCGCCTCGCTCGGGAACGAGATCAGGTACTTGGTCATCGCGCGACTCCTTGTTCCGCCGGATCCATCAGCCACGGTTCTCGCCGCCCGTGCAGACGCTCCACTCGAACCATGACGCTCCGCAGGAGGGCCCGACCCAACAGGTTCCCCCGGTCCGGCCCGCGCCCAGAACGGTGCCCGAGCCCAGGCCCCGTACCCTGGACGCATGAGCACTACCCCCGCCACACCCCCACCCACACCCACGCCCCCTCCCGCCGACGCCGAACCACGTGAC
>NZ_JAPWHT010000728.1:0-3096 GCF_027270795.1 Streptomyces sp. ActVer | reverse complement strand
CCGTCGCCGTGCGCGGGCCGGACGCCGAAGCCCTGCGGGAGTGCGCGGCGACGCTGGAGCAGGCAGGCTGGCAGGTGGGCGAGCACACGGAGCCGCGTACGGGCGCGCGGTATCTGCTGGCCTCGCCGCGACGGACGTGACGGCCCCCGAATGCCCTACGCAATTCAATGGTTGACGGCCTTGAGCAACCGCTCAGTACGCTTGCGCCCATTCTGTTTGCCACAGAAACCGTTGCAGCCGTTGAAGCCGTCCAAGGAGTAGCCATGGCCGAACCGTTTTCCGTCCCGGTGACCGTGCGCGGGTACGAGACCGACGTCCAGGGTCATGTGAACCAGGCCGTGTACGTGAACTACGCGGAGCACGCCCGCTGGTCGTTACTGCAGGCCGCGGGGATCAGCCAGGCCGGTCTGGCGGCCAAGGGTGTGGGCCCGGTGTCGCTGGAGATGACCGTCCGCTACCGACGGGAGCTGCGGGCCGGCGACGAGGTCGAGGTGACCTGCGACTTCATCTGGGGCGAGGGCAAGACGTTCCGGGTCGAGCAGACGATCCGCAAGTCCGACGGCACCGTCGCCGCCGAGATCACCGGGGTCGGCGGCCTGATGGACCTCAAGGAACGAAAGCTGGTCGCGGACCCGAGGGACTACTTCCGCGCACTGGCGTCGGATCCCGGACGGTTCGGCCTCTGAGCAACCGAGCCTTTTAGGGGCGCGGGGAACTGCGCGACAAGCCACGACGCACCCGCAGCCGACACACCACACCACACACCCGCGTCGCTCACAGCGGAGCGCCAAGCTCCGGTCGATGCAGGGCGTCGTACGCCGCGCGTGACTCGGCGATCGTCACGCGATGCCGCTCCGCCCAGTCGGTCAGACCGAGCAGGCTGGCGTGCAACTCACGGGCCACCGGCGTGAGTTCGTACTCCACCTTCGGCGGGACCGTGGGGTGGACGGTGCGCGTGACGAGTCCGTCGCGCTCCAGATTGCGCAGGGTCAGCGTGAGCATGCGGCGGCTGATGCCCTCGATGCTGCGCTCCAGCTCGGTGAAACGGATCGGGCCGTGAGCGGCGGCCACGATGATCATCACGCTCCATTTGCCGGCGACCCTGTCAAGAACTTCCCGGACCGGGCAGCCCTCCGCGTGCACGACCTGCGACGTAACACCGGTGTTCCCCTGGGACATTGAAGTGCCTCCTTACGCCGGTCTCCATGGTCACCCACGATGTCCTCCGTTACAAGTCGTGCACCTATGGAACAACCTGCAGCGATACGGAGGGCCAAGGCCATGTCGTCCCGGAACGGGTCACCCACAGAGCGAACCGCGCCGCGCCCGGAGCAGAGTCCGGCACAGCGAACGTACTCCCGTTGGGCGTCCCTCGTCGTGCTCTGCGCGGGCACGCTGATGACGATCCTGGACGGCAACATCGTGACCGTCGCGATGCCCGCGATCCAGAGCGACCTCGGCTTCTCGGCGCCGGGACTCGCCTGGGTCGTGAACGCCTACCTGATCCCCTTCGGCGGGCTGCTGCTGCTCGTGGGGCGGCTCGGTGATCTGGTCGGCCGGAAGCGGATGTTCGTGGCCGGGCTCGTCGTGTTCACCGTGGCGTCCGTGCTGTGCGGGGTCGCCACGAGCCAGGGCATGCTGATCGCGGCTCGGGCACTGCAGGGCGTCGGCGGGGCGATGACCTCGGCAGTGGTGCTCGGCATGCTGGTCGCGCTCTTCCCCGAGCCGCGTGAACAGGCCAAGGCGATCGCCGTGTTCAGCGCGGTCGGCGCGGCGGGCGGCGCGCTCGGCACGTTCCTCGGCGGGGCGCTCACGCAGGCGCTCAACTGGCACTGGATCTTCCTGATCAACCTGCCGATCGGGGTCGTGGCCTGGATCGCCGCCCTTCGCATCCTCGCCCCCGACCGCGGCGCCGGGCTCGGCAAGGGCGCCGACTATCCGGGTGCCGCGCTGGTCACCGGTGCGCTGATGCTCACGGTGTACGCGATCGTGGGCGCCGGCGAACGCGGGCTGGGCGCCACGCTCGCACTGGGGGCCGTCTCCGTCGCCCTCTTCGTCGCCTTCGCCCTGCGACAGGCGCGGGCCGCCCGTCCGCTGCTCCGACTGCGGCTGTTCCGCTCACGCCTGCTCGCCGGCGCGAACGGGGTGCAGATCCTGATGGTCGCGGCGATGTACGGCTTCCAGTACATCGGCGCGCTCTACCTCCAACGCGTGCTGGGCTTCGGCGAGTTGATGACCGGTACGGCGTTCCTGCCCGCGCCCGTCCTCATCGGGGTGCTGATGCTGGGCCTGTCCGCGCGGACGATCGGCCGCTTCGGCCCGTACCGCGTGCTCCTCGCCGGGCTCGTACTCATCACGGCCGGGATGGCGCTCCGTTGCTCGGTGTGGCGGCGGTCGAGCTCGTCGGGCGGGTGGTGCGGCTCGGGGACCTTCCCGGTGCGTCCGCGCGTCAACTCGCGTACGCGTTGCGGTGGTTGGAGGGTGGGGATGCGGTGGGGCGGTTGATGGAGGTGCTCCCGGGGAGGCTTGCGGGCGACGACGGGGCGGGGCGGGCCCGGCGGGAGGTTTTGCAGGCCGCTGTTGAGGCGCTGTCGACGGATGCGGGTCATGTTCCTTCGCAGGTAGTTGGCCCACCGGTTGGCCGTGAGTGAGCGGCAGTTGCGGAATCTGTTTGCCGAGGGGGTGGGGGTTTCTCCCAAGCACTTTGCGCGGATCGGGCGGGTTCGGCATGTGCTGGCGCATGCGGGGTCGACGGGGTGGGCCGAGCTTGCCGCGTCCACCGGCTACTACGACCAGTCCCATATGACGGCCGACTTCCGCACGCTGATGGGCGTGCCGCCACGCTCCTTCTTCACGGGCCGCCTCCCACTTGCTCAGCCTTGCCAGTCCCTTAGCCGGGTGTGACCCGAGGGGTTTCCTCGCCCCGCCGCCCCTACCCATTCCCGTCCTTCTGGGGCCCCGCCCCAGACCCCGTGGGGTTTGTTGTCGAGTGCGGGTCCGGCTGTGGCTTGTCGCGCAGTTCCCCGCGCCCCTGAAAACCTAGGGGCGCGGGGAACTGCGCAATCTTTTGGCGGGGGTTCGGGGGCGGAGCCCCTG
>NZ_JAPWHT010000727.1:0-3097 GCF_027270795.1 Streptomyces sp. ActVer | reverse complement strand
ATCGAGGTCGTACCGAACGGCATCGACGTGGCGCGCTTCCGCTTCGACGCGGCCCGGCGCGAGAGCACCCGGCGGCGCAGGCGCTCGGCGACCGTGGGCGAGACGGCGACCGTCGCGCGTCCCAGGCGCTCGCTGGCCAGGTACAGCGCGCGGACGCCCGAGGTGAGCCGGCGGCCCTCCATCTGCGAGTCGCCGAGCGAGTGTTCGGTGGCCACGACGGCCCGCACACCCGCGAGGCGCGCGGCGATCCTGCCGTACACGCAGGCCCGGTAGAGGTGCGTGTGGACCACGTCGTACCGGCCACCGCGGATCTCGCGGACCAGGCGGGGCAGCGCCGACAGGTCCCGGTTGCCGTGCATGCCGAGGTGCATGACGCGTACGCCGTCCGCGGTGAGGTCCTCGGCGACGGCGCCCGGGTTGGTGAGGGTCACCACGTCGCAGTCGACCGGCAGGTGGCGGACCAGGAGGCGCAGTTGCTGCTCGGCCCCGCCCACCCCGAGGCCGGTGATGACGTGCAGGGCCTTCACGGGGTCTCCTTCGCCGGGGACTCCGGTGACGCGGGGGACGGCAGGGACACCGACGACGGCACGGGCTCCGGCGGAGTGAGGGGGACCGGGCGGCGGCGGAGCCGGTTGAGGCGGTACTTCAGCAGCAGCCGCCAGGAGGTGTCGTTCTCGCCGATGTGGACCCGCGGGAGGGCGAACGGGCCGGTCAGCGTGCCGGGGTCGATCGCGCACGCGTACTCGTAGCCGGCCGCGCGCACCACGTCGGCGACCCGCTGGTCGACGGTCCCGTACGGGTAGCAGAAGCCCAGCACCTCGCGGCCCGTCAGCTCGGAGAGCAGGGCCCGGCTGCCACCGGCCTCGGCGCCGAGAAGGGCGTCGTCCGCTTTGGTGAGGTCGACGTGGGTGAGGCCGTGCGAGGCGATCTCCAGGCCCTCGGTGTCGGCGAGCCGGCGGATGCCGTCGGCGGTGAGGAGCGGCTTGCGCGGGCCGAGCGGGTCCCATTCGTTCGTGCCGCCCAGCCTGCCGGGCAGCACGAAGACGGTGGCGCCGCAGTCCCAGCTCCGCAGCACCGGAAGGGCGTTGTCGGTGAAGTCCGCGTACCCGTCGTCGAAGGTCAGCCCCACCAGGTCCTTCCCCTCGCCCCGGGCACGGGCCGCGAGCAGGTCGGCCATGCTCACCCCGCGCAGGCCCCGGCGGCGCAGCCAGCCGAGCTGCCGGTCGAGGCGGTCGGGCGAGACCGTGATGCGGTACGGGTCGTCCGAGCAGTCGCCCACCGAGTGGTACATCGCCACCCACAGGGGCGCGGCCGGGCGCGGGTCGGTGCGGGTCAGGTCGGGGGTCTCAGCGGAAACGGACATGCGACAGCCTTCGTGTGACGGAGCGGAGGGCGGTACGGAAGGCGGGCGCGACGGCCTTGACGCCGAGCACCCGGAGCAGCAGGACGTAGACGACGGTCACGGTCAGACCGCCGGCGGCCAGGGCGAGTTCGGGGGAGTCCACGCGGCTCGCGCAGAAGGCCCCCGCGACGGCCGCGCACACGGCGGCCCGGACCGGCTTGGACAGTTCGTGGACGACCCGGCGGGTGCGGATCGGTACGCTGCGCCGCGCGCCCATGCCGGACAGCAGCAGGGCCGCGGTGACGGTGATCCCGATCGCGTTGGCGGTGGCGATCCCGCGCACCCCCCAGGCCTCGACGGTCCCCGCACCGATCCAGGAGGTGGCGATGATGCCCGCCGTCATCGCGGCCAGCGGGTACCAGGTGGGCCGGCCGGCCGAGAAGTACGTCCGCACCAGCGCGCCCACCAGCGTGTGCCCGAGCAGCCCGACGGAGTAGACCCGCATGACGGTGGCCGTCGCCGCCGTGTCCTGGGCGGTGAACGCGCCACGCTGGAACAGGAGTTGGATGATCTGCGGGGCGCACGCGAACACCGCGGCGGCGCCCAGCAGCACCATGCACGAGGCGACCGCCACGTCCCGCTCCACGCGGTTGCGGGCCCGCTCGGTGTCGCCCTCGGCGAGCGCCTGCGCCAGCACCGGGAAGGTGACGGTGCACAGCATCAGCGAGAGCGTCATCGGGATCTGGGCCACCTTCTGCGCGTAGTTCAGATGCGAGATGGCTCCGGAGGGGAGGGTCGAGGCGAGGAAGCGCTCGATGAGGACCTGGGACTGACGGCACAGGGCGAACATGAGCACCGGCGCGATGAGGGCGAGTTCGACGGAGTGCTTCACCGAGGGGGCCGGGCCGTCGGTGACTTGAGTGGCCTTGGTGGCTTCGGGGCCGTCGACGGGCGACGGGCCCTGTGCGGCGGCGGCTTCGGCCTCCGGGGCGGACCGGCGGCGGCCGAAGAGCTGCCGGGCCAGGGAAGGCGCCTGCGCCGCCACCATCAGACAGCCGCCCAGTGCGACGCCGACGGCCGCCGACCGTACGCCCCAGCGGCCGCCGAGGACGAACATCGCCGTGATGATGCCGGTGTTGTAGGCGACGTAGATGGCCGCCGGCGCCAGGAAGCGGCGGTGCGCGCGCAGGGCCGCGCTGCAGTAACCGGCGAGCCCGAAGCTCAGGACACAGGTCGCGGTCAGCCGTGTGCAGTCGACGGCGAGCCCGGGGTCGGGCAGTCCCGGAGCGAGGGCCGCGACCAGGTAGGGCGCCCCGGCCATCAGCAGGGCCGCGACCGCCACGAAGGCCAGGGCGAGGCGTGGCAGTGTCGAGGCGACGAGCGCGCGTACGGGGTCGGCGCCGGTGCCGGTCCCGCGTGCCCGCCGGGCCACCGCCAGGCTGAACGCCGGGACCAGTACGAACGCCATCCCGTCCTCGATGAGCAGCGTCGCCGCGACCTCCGGCACCGTCCACGCCACCAGGAAGGCGTCCGTCTCGGTCCCGGCCCCGAAGAGATGCGCGAGCGCCTGGTCCCGGCCGAGACCGAGCAGGGCACCGGCGATGGACAGAACAGCGGTGACGAGCGTGGCCTTGGCGAGGAACCCACGGGTGGGCTGGGCGACCTCGGTGGGCGGCCCGGCCTCGGCGGGCGCGACCCGGGCCGCGGGCAACGCGATCGGGCTCCGGGCTTTGGCCTCCGTGCCGTGCCCGGCCG
>NZ_JAPWHT010000726.1:0-3100 GCF_027270795.1 Streptomyces sp. ActVer | reverse complement strand
CGCGGAGGTGTCGACGGTGCTCGCGCTGCCGAGCCTGACGACGGTCGGCGAGGGCGCGTTCCTGGCCGACGACACACTGACCGCCCCGTACGAGCTCGGAGGCGGCTGGATGCGGATCGGGCGGGCCGAGATCGGGCGCCGCGCCTTCCTCGGGAACTCCGGGATGACCGCGCCGGGCCGTTCCGTGCCGGACGGCGGTCTGGTCGGAGTGCTGTCCGCGACACCGAAGAAGGCCAAGAAGGGCAGCTCCTACCTCGGGCTGCCGCCGGTCAAGCTGCCCCGCTCGACGCAGGGCGGCGACCAGAGCCGTACGTACGATCCGCCGGCGCGGCTGCTGTGGGCGCGCGGGCTTGTCGAGCTGTGCCGGATCGTGCCCGTCTTCTGCTCGGCCGCGCTTGCCGTGCTGACGATCGCCGCGCTGAGCGCGCTCGGGGCCTGGGCCTGGGCGCTCGCCGGGATCGTGCTGCTGGGCGCCGGGGCCGCCGCCGGGCTGCTGTCCGTGATCGCCAAGTGGCTGCTCGTGGGGCGGCACCGGACCGGTGAGCACCCGCTGTGGAGCGGTTTCGTGTGGCGCAACGAGCTGGCCGACACCTTCGTCGAGGTCGTCGCCGTGCCGTGGTTGGCCGGGTCCGTGCCGGGTACTCCCGTCATGAACCTGTGGCTCCGCGGCCTCGGCGCCCATATCGGCAAGGGTGTGTGGGTGGAGAGCTACTGGCTGCCCGAGACGGACCTGGTGACGCTGGAGGACGCGGCGACGGTGAACCGTGGCTGTGTGCTGCAGACCCACCTCTTCCACGACCGGATCTTGCGGACGGATACTGTGGTCCTCCGTGAGGGCGCCACCCTGGGCCCGGGCGGAATCGTTCTGCCCGGCAGCACCGTCGGGGCGCGCAGCACACTGGGACCCGCGTCCCTCGTCATGGCGGCGGAATCCGTTCCCGACGACACCCGTTGGCTGGGCAACCCGATCGAGGCATGGCGTCCCTAGGCGCGGCCCGTACGGCGCCCGGGGAGGGAAGTCCGGCACGCCGTACGAGCACAGCGCAGGGAGCAGACACTTCAGTGGTTCAGCAGACAGTGGGAGCGGATCCGTACTTCCCGGCGAACGGTGATCCCCGTTACCGGGTGCATCGGTACGAACTCGCCCTGGACTACCGTCCGGGACCCAACCGGCTGTCCGGCACCGCGCGCCTGAACGCCATAGCGGGCCGGTCGCCGGTCGCCGAGTTCCAGCTGAACCTCGCCGACTTCCGGATCGGCCGGGTCAGGGTCGACGGGCGGACGACGCACTACACGCACCGCGGCGGCAGGCTGCGGATCCGCCCGCCGAAGCCGGTCCGGGCCGGTGCCGCGTTCACCGTGGAGGTGCACTGGTCGGGAAACCCCAAGCCGGTGCGCAGCCCGTGGGGCGGGCTCGGCTGGGAGGAGCTGGAGGACGGGGCGCTGGTGGCCAGCCAGCCGGTTGGGGCGCCGTCCTGGTACCCGTGCAACGACCGCCCGGCGGACAAGGCCTCGTACCAGATCTCGATCACCACGCCGTCGGCCTACTCGGTGGTGGCGGGCGGCCGGCTGCTGACCCGTACGACGAAGGCGTCCACGACGACGTGGGTGTACGAGCAGTCGGCGCCCACGTCCAGTTATCTGGTCGGGCTGTCGGTCGGGAAGTACCAGACCGTGCTGCTCGGCGATCCGGGTCTCGGCGGTGTCCCGCAGGCCGGGCACATTCCGGCGCACCTGCTCACGGAGTTCTCCCGGGACTTCGCGCGGCAGCCTTCGATGATGCAGCTCTTCGAGGAACTCTTCGGCCCGTACCCGTTCGGCGAGTACGCGGTGGTCGTCACCGAGGAGGAGCTGGACGTCCCGGTGGAGGCGCAGGGGCTGTCCCTGTTCGGCGCCAACCACGTGGACGGGGCGCGGAGTTCGGAGCGGCTGGTGGCGCACGAGCTGGCCCACCAGTGGTTCGGCAACAGTGTGAGCATCGCCGACTGGCGGCACATCTGGCTGAACGAGGGGTTCGCGAAGTACGCGGAGTGGCTGTGGTCGGAGCGGTCCGGCGGACGCAACGCCCAGGCGCTCGCGGGCCTCGCGCACCGCAAGCTGTCCGCGCTGCCGCAGGACCTGAGGCTGTCCGACCCGGGCCGCAAGCTGATGTTCGACGACCGGCTCTACGAGCGCGGCGGGCTGCTGCTGCACGCGGTGCGGTGCGCGCTGGGGGACGACGCGTTCTTCCGGATGCTGCGCGGGTGGGCGTCGGTGCACCGGGGTGGCACGGTCACCACGGCGGCCTTCACGACGCATGTGGCTCGGTATGCGACGGAGCCGTTGGACGACCTGTTCCGGTCGTGGCTGCATGAGACGGCGTTGCCGCCGTTGCCGTCCCCCTCGGCGGCGATTCCGGCGCGGCCGCCGTATCCGCCCTCGAACGCCGACTCCGCGTAGCGCCCTGCGGGCTCCGACTCGCCACCCGGGCAGGGGTGCCGGGAGACGCGGGTGTCATCATGGACGGTGTTCACGGTGCCGCAGCGAAGTCACGGGGGTCGTGCGATGGGCAGTGAGAGCGGGGCTGTTGCCGGTGGTCTTGCCGAGACGATCGAGGCGTTGCGGGCCGAGTTGACGGCCGCGATGGCGCGCGGCAGCGGTGAGCCGCTGCAGTTCGAACTCGGGCAGGTGGACGTCGAGTTGGCGCTCGCCATCACGCGCGAGGGGTCGGGCAGCGGCGGACTGCGCTTCGGAGTGGTGTCGTTCGGGGCGGCGGGGAAGGCCGCGTCGGAGACGACCCACCGGCTGTCTCTCACGCTCAACCCGGTGGCGGCGAGCGGAGACGGTCCCGTGCGGGTGACCGCCGACGTCGACGGCGAGCCGCGCTGAGGAGGCCCTGGACGTGCCGTTGACCGCTCAGCGTGTCGCGGAGGTGTTCAACCCCCGGTCCGGCGTGGTGGGTTCGGGGTGGTTCATCACGCCGCAGCTCGTACTCACGGTGTGGCACGCGGCCGAGGGAACGGCACCTGCCGGCGAGGCCGCTCCCGGCCCCCCGCCGCCTCGCCGCTCCCTGTCGCCGGCGGCGCTGGACGAGCTGGCCGACGGCCGCGAGCCGTGCCGG
>NZ_JAPWHT010000725.1:0-3106 GCF_027270795.1 Streptomyces sp. ActVer | reverse complement strand
GAGCCGACCCGTGAGCCGACCCGTGAGCCGTGCCGTCGGCCGTGGCCTCCGCGTCCTCCTCGCGGGCTGTCTGCTCGCTCTCGTCCCCGGCTGTACGTCGGACTCCCCCGACCCGCTCGTCGTGCTGGGCCCGTGGACCGGCGAGGAGGGCAAGGCCTTCGAGGCGGCTCTGAACCGGCTCGACGACGGGACCGGCAGGACGTACACGTACGAAGGCACCCGTTCGCTGCGCGAGACGCTCGTCTCGCAGCTGGAGGCGGACGCCCCGCCGGACGTGGCGATCCTCAACAGCATCGGCGAACTCACCGAGTACGCGCGCCGCGACGAGCTGAAGCCCCTGGTCGAGGAGACCGCCGAGCGCGCGTACCCGCCGTGGGCGCCGACGCTCCTGGTGGACGGCAGACGCCGTACGTACTGGGTGCCGCTGAAGGTCGACCTGAAGAGCCTGGTGTGGAGCAAGGAGGGCACGTCCAGCGACGATCCGGCATGGTGCGTGGGGCTCGCCTCGCAGGCCACCTCGGGCTGGCCGGGCACCGACTGGGTCGAGGACATCCTGCTCCACCAGGCGGGCCCGGCCGTCTACGAGGAGTGGGCCACCAGCAGGCTCAGCTGGCTCGATCCGACGGTCGAGCGGGCCTGGACGACCTGGGCGGAGCTGCTCGGCAAACGCTCGCCGAAGTCGATCGAGCGGTCCCTGACCACGTCGTACGAGGGAGCGCCCGGGCCGGGTGGGCCCCGCGGCCTGCTCGACTCCCCCGGCTTCGACTGCACGTACGAGCATCAGAGTGCCTTCATCCGGTACCTGTACGCGAGCGAGGACGTCCGTGTGGAACCGTCGGCCCGGTTCCTGGGCGGGCGCGCCGAGTACCGCGACGCGTACGAGGTCGCGGGCGACATGGCTGCCGTCTTCAGCGACGACCCGGCGGCCCAGGAGCTGGTGGAGCGGCTGTCGAGCCCGGCCGGGCGCAAGCGCTGGCAGGCGGAGGCGGACCCGGGAGTGCGCCCGTTGTTCCCGAACACGGCCGGTCTGCCGCCCGCGGTGCCCGCGAACCCTGTCGAGCAGGAGATCGACGACCTGCTCAACTCACGTGCCCGTACGCTCTGTTTCGACGCGTCGGACGTCATGCCGCCGGAGCTCAGGGACGCCTTCCACCGCGCGGTCCTGGAGTTCTTCCGGGACCCCTCGAAGCGGCATCTCGACTCGCTGCTGCGGCAGTTGGAGACCGTGCGCGTCCAGATGGACGAGGAGTCCGCCGACGGCCGCTCCTTCCGGCCGCCCGAAGTCATCTGTGCGAGCTCCGGCGGGTGAGCCGACCGGGTCTGTCCGGGCGGGCTCGCCCGCCGGAGCTCGCACGGGGCGCGGTGACGCGACGGCCCCGTGGATCGTGTCCTGCGGTTCAGGCCCTGGCGCCTGCCGCGATGTCCCGTGCCGCGATGTAGCCGAAGGTCATCGCCGGTCCGATCGTCGAGCCCGCGCCGGCGTAGCTGTGGCCCATGACCGCCGCGCTGGCGTTTCCGGCGGCGTACAGGCCGGGGATGACGGATCCGTCCGGGCGCAGCACGCGTGCCCGGGCGTCGGTGCGCAGACCGCCCTTGGTGCCCAGGTCGCCCGGGACGATCTTGAAGGCGTAGTAGGGGGCCAACCACAGTGGTGCGAGGCAGGAGTTGGGGAGGATCGCGGGGTCGGTGTAGTAGTGGTCGTAGGCGCTGTCGCCGCGGCGGAAGTCGGTGTCCGTGCCGTTGCGGGCCAGGCCATTGAAGCGGTTGACCGTGGCCCGCAGGGCGGCCGCGGGCACGCCGATGCCGGCGGCGAGGGCGTCGAGGGTCCAGGCCTTGCGGGCGGCGCCGGACGTGTACCAGGCGTCGGGGAACGTGAACGTCGGCGCGATGTCCCTGAACAGGTAGCGGTTGCGGTAGTTCTGGTCGACGATCAGCCAGGCCGGGATGTCCGGGTCGGTCTCGTTGCGTTCGTACATGGTGTGTACGACATCGCTGTAGGGGGCCGCCTCGTTGACGAAGCGGGCCCCGGCGGCGTTGACGAGGAGCCCGCCGGGCAGGGTGCGTTCGGCGAGGCAGAAGTAGGGCTCGTCGGGCAGGGGGATCGCCGGGCCCCACCAGGCGTCGTCCATCAGGTCGAGCGCGGCACCGGCCCGGCGGCCGGCCTGGATTCCGTCGCCGGTGTTCTCCTTGGCCCCGACGGTCCACTCGGTGCCGATGGGCTGTTGCTGGTACTGGGCGCGCATGGCCGCGTTGTGCTCGAAGCCGCCGGAGCCGACGATCACTCCGTGCCGGGCCCTGATCAGGCCCGGCGTGCCGTTCTTCGTGACGACCGCTCCCGCGGTGGTTCCGTTCTCCGTGTAGAGGTCGGTGAGCGGGGTGTTCAGCCAGACCGGCACCTGGGCCGCGAGCAGTCCCGCGCGCAGGCCGGCCGCCAGTGACTGGCCCATCGTGAGGGGCTTCTGGCCGAGAAGGGCCGCCCTGGTGCCGCGGGCCAGGCATTCGGTGGCGACGGCGGCGCCCTTCAAGCTGACCGCCGAGAGCGCGAGCCACTTGTAGTCGGCGCTGAAGACGACCATGCCGCTGGGCACCGTCAGATACGGCGGGTTCAGCCGGGCGAGTTCGGTGCCCAGGATGTTCCCGTCGAGCTGGGCGGGTTCGATGGAACGGCCGCCCGGCAGTCCGCCGGGCAGCTCCGGGTAGTAGTCGCTGTACCCCTCCATCCAGCGGAAGCGCAGCGGACTGTTGGCCAGTACGAAGGAGATCATGGCGGGGCCCTGTCCGAGGAAGGCCTGCCGGCGTTCCGCGGAGACGTCCGGGCCGACCACCGCGGCCAGGTAGGTGGCGGCCTTGGCCGGGGTGTCGGGGACGCCGGCGGCGAGGATCACCGGGTTGTTGGGGATCCAGATTCCCGCGCCGGAGCGGGCGGCCGAACCGCCGAAGGTGGGCGCCTTCTCCACGACGACGCAGCTCAGTCCTTGTTTCGCGGCCGTCAGCGCGGCGGTCATCCCGGCGGCGCCGGATCCGATCACGACGACGTCGTACGTGCCGAGCAGGGGCAGTTCGGCCGCGTCGGCGGCGCTCGGGAGGCCGGCCGCGAGGGCGAGCC
>NZ_JAPWHT010000724.1:0-3129 GCF_027270795.1 Streptomyces sp. ActVer | reverse complement strand
CCTGGCCCCGGGCGACGGGCTCGTGCGCGCTGTCCACGGCGAAGTACGGGGTCCAGGAGTCGTGCGGGAAGGCGCGGGCTTGGGTGGCGGGGGTGGTGTGCGGGGGGGTTCCGGGCTCGGGGTGCGCGTCGGCCCGGCCGTGTCGCTGTTCGTGTACGACGTGATCCACTCCATCTGGAGCGAGTCCACCGAGGTGTCGATCTCCCAGCGCTGGGCCTTGCCTTCGCTACGGGTCTTGAGGACCAGGCCCGTCTCCTCGTCCCCCGAGACGGGCGCCAGCGCGAGCTTCGGGCGGCCCAGGGGCACCAGGTTTCCCTCAAGGGTGAGGTCGTAGCGGACGGACACCTCGTCCTTCTCGCCGTCGCACGGACCCAGCCTGACGGAGGAAGGGAGCCGGGAGTCGAGGCACAGGTCCTTGTCGGCCAGGCTGCGCAGCAGACCGTCGCTCTCGTACGCCCACTGCTGCCGCTCCGAGGAGCTGCAGGTGGCGACGACGGCCTCGACGCCCGCGGTGGCCTTGCCGTCGGCGATCCCGACGCAGTCGCCGCTCCCGACGTTCCGGAGCCGCCCGCTCAGGGTTCCGGTCTCCGTGCCGCCGGTGCCGGCCCTGGTCGGCCTGGAGTCCGGCTCCTGCGACGCCGTTCCCGCATCCGCGGAGGAGGGCTGCCCCGTGCTGTCCCCGCCGGACCACAGGGCCAGTGGCACGAGTACACAGCCGCTCACGGCAAGGATGGCCAGGGCGAGGTTGCGTCGGCGCGGGGAACGTCTGCCGGGCTCGCCCGGGCGGGCGTCCGCATGCGGGGGAAGCCGTACTGCGTGGCGCGGACCCGCGCTGTGAAGGGCGGCGCCCGGCCGACGACTGGTATCCCCGTGGGAGCCGCCACCCGGGGCCTTGGCCGTACTCGCCCGGCCGCTCGTAGCCGGGTGGGACCCGGTTCCCGGACCGGGATCGGTGCTCGGAACGGCGGCCGTGTGGACGCCGGCTCCCGCGTGAGGGGCGAGGTCCGGTTGGGGCCCGGGGCCCGGGGCATCGAAAGCCTGCCAGGGACTGGGCCCCCAGACGGAATCGGTGTCCGAGTAGGGATCGGCGTCCGAGGGGTGTCGCGAGGGATGTCCGGTACCCGGCTGAGGGACTGAACCCGGACCGGGCCCGGCCCCGGTGCCCGGCCGGTATCCCGCGGCCGCCGGGTAGGAGCCCACACCCGGATGGGGGTCCATGCCCGGAGCCACGGACACCACGGGACCCGCCTGTGTCTCCTCCGGCCGGACCCGGCGTCCGGGCCTGGATTCGAGATACCGCTGAGCCGCCCACCCGAGCACCCCCTCGGCCAGCAGGTCGGCGAGGCGGCTGCCCGACTGGTCCAGCTGGCCTGCCGTGGACTGGCAGTGCGAGCAGGCGGCCATGTGCTCCTGCAGATCGGGGCAGATCCTGCCGCCGGGCCGGAGCGAGACGTCGAGCAGCCGGCTGTAGCGGCGGCACTCCTCGTCGGGGGCGAGTTCGCGGTGGTTCTCCAGGCAGTTCTGGCGCAGCAGTTCCCGCGCCCGGTCCAGTGCGACGGAAGCGTCCTCGACGGAGATTCCGAGCAGACGGGCCGGTACCGCGAGATCCTCGGCCTCCACCTCCGCGTGCCACAGAACGCAGCGGGCGGACTCCGGCAGCCGGTGGAACGCGCGTGACACCAGCCGCCTGTTCTCCGGCGGAAGAAGCCGGTCCGCCGCCCGTGCCTTGTCGTGCGGTTCGGACCGCAACTCGGGATGGAGCAGGTCCCGGCGTTTGTCCGCGTCCCATTCGCCCGCTATTCGGCGCACGGTCACCAGCAGTTGCGGCCGCCATGCCGACTTCGGTCCGGTGCGCCGCACCGACTCACCGAAGAGCCTGGTGAATGCGGCGGTGGTGAGCATTCCGGCGTACTGCGCACCGTTCGTGCACAGCCGGGCGTACGAGAAGACCGGCACCCAGTGCCGGGAGAGCAGTTCCCCGGAGGGATACTGGGCGGGTGTCTTGCCCGAGCCCCTCTTCAGGTCTGCCGTGAGCCGTTCGTCGGTCGCATCGAACAGGCTTCCGGTTAGAGGGGAATTCGACGGGGTCGCGTCGCTCACGTGCACTTTCCTCCATAGCCCCCGCAGAAATAGTCCATACCAAGAGGTACGGAATTTTTCCTGCACGCTGACGGGTGCACCTTTGCACAACGCACCACCCGGGAACAAGAGACCGCTCTCAATCCCCCATTTCTAGCAACCTCCTTGATGGAGACAAAGTGTCAACAGAAGCCCGAAGCAATGCGATTCGGAATGGCACACTCTCAAGTTACCTGAAGTAAGTACCGATTTGACATCGGCGAAGAAGCGGGTCGCCACCGGTAATTCGTTGGAATATGCAACCCGAGAACGCAGGGAGAGAGCTTGACGGCGGGGTCTTCGGCCCACCCCCGTTCGCCTCCGCGACAGGCCATCTGATTCGATTCAACGAAATCGACAGTCACTCCCGAAGGACGAACCCTGAGTTCCACACTCGCCACAGCCCTTTCCGCCGTTCTCCTCGTGGCGGTACTGGCCTGTGCCGTGATCCGGCCCTTCGGCCTGCCGGAGGCCACCGTGGCGGTCCCGGCCGCCGGCGTGGTGATCGCGGCCGGCGCGATCACGCTCGACCACGCACGCGCCGAGGCCGAGCTCCTCGGACCCGTCGTGGGCTTCCTGGCCGCGGTGCTCGTGCTCGCCAAACTCTGCGACGACGAGGGGCTCTTCCATGCCTGCGGCGCCTGGCTGGCCCGTACGTCCAAGGGGCGGCCGCAACGACTGCTGGCCGCCAACTTCCTTCTCGCCTCGGTGATCACGGCCGTCCTGAGCCTGGACGCCACCGTCGTCCTGCTCACTCCGGTGGTGTTCGCGACCGTGGCCCGGCTCGGCGCCCGCCCCAAGCCCCACGTGTACGCCACCGCCCATCTGTCGAACACGGCCTCGCTGCTGCTGCCCGTCTCCAACCTCACCAATCTGCTGGCGTTCGCGGCCAGCGGGCTGAGCTTCACCCGGTTCGCCGTGCTGATGGGGCCCGCGTGGGCCGTCGCGATCGCCGCCGAGTACCTGGTCTTCCGGCGCTTCTTCGCCGCCGACCTCAAGGACGAGGCCCCG
>NZ_JAPWHT010000723.1:0-3137 GCF_027270795.1 Streptomyces sp. ActVer | reverse complement strand
ATCAGCCACAGCCGAACCCGCACCCGAAATCACACCCAACGGGGTCTGGGGCGAAGCCCCAGGGGACGGGAATGGGTAGGGGTGGCGGGGGCGAAGAAAACCCGGCGTCAAACCCTCACGCGTCCCCGAACCGCTCCCCCTTCTCCGCCTTCTCCACGAGCAGCGCGGGAGGCGCGAACCGCTCCCCGTACCGCTCGGCGAGCTCACGCGCGCGGGCCACGAAGCCCGGCAGCCCGCCCTCGTACCCGTTGATGTACTGAAGGACGCCCCCCGTCCAGCCGGGGAACCCGATCCCGAAGATGGAGCCGATGTTGGCGTCGGCGACGGACGTCAGGACGCCCTCCTCCAGCAGCCGGACGGTGTCCAGCGCCTCGGAGAACAGCATGCGCTCCTGCATGTCCCGGAAGGGAATCTCGGCCTCGACGGCTCCCGCGCGCGTGAAGTGCTCGCGCAGCCCGGGCCACAGCCCGCCCCGCTTGCCGTCGTCCCCGTACTCGTAGAAGCCCGCGCCGCCGCTGCGTCCGGGGCGGCCGAACTCGTCGACCATGCGGTCGATGACCGTGTCCGCGGGGTGTTCCGTCCAGGTGCCGCCGGCCTCCTCGACGGCCCGCTTCGACTCGGCGCGGATCTTGCGCGGCAGGGTGAGAGTCAGCTCGTCCATCAGGGAGAGGACCTTGGCGGGGTAGCCGGCCTGGGCGGCGGCCTGCTCGACGGAGGCGGGCTCGATGCCCTCGCCGACCATCGCCACGCCCTCGTTGATGAAGTGCCCGATGACGCGGGAGGTGAAGAAGCCCCGCGAGTCGTTGACGACGATCGGGGTCTTCCTGATCTGCCGTACGAGGTCGAAGGCGCGGGCGAGTGCCTCGTCGCCGGTGCGTTCGCCCCTGATGATCTCGACGAGCGGCATCTTGTCGACGGGCGAGAAGAAGTGCAGCCCGACGAAGTCGACCTGTCGCTCGACGCCTTCGGCGAGCGCGGTGATCGGCAGGGTCGAGGTGTTGGAGCAGAGCAGCGCGTCCGGTTCGACGATGTGCTGGATCTCCTGGAACACCTTGTGCTTGAGCGCGGAGTCCTCGAAGACGGCCTCGATGACGGCGTCGCAGCCTGCAACGTCCTGAGGGTCGGCGGTCGGCGTGATGCGCGCCAGCAGCGCGTCCGCCTTCTCCTGGGTCGTACGGCCCCGGGAGACGGCCTTGGCGCAGAGCTTCTCGGAGTAGCCCCTGCCCTTCGCCGCCGCCTCGGCCGACACGTCCTTGAGGACGACGTCGATGCCCGCGCGGGCGCAGGAGTACGCGATGCCCGCGCCCATCATCCCGGCGCCCAGAACGGCGACCCTGCGGACCGGGCGCGGTTCGACGCCCTTGGGCCGGTTGGCTCCGGAGTTGACGGCCTGGAGGTCGAAGAAGAAGGCCTGGATCATGTTCTTGGAGGTCTGGCCCGCGGCCAGCTCCACGAAGTAGCGGGCCTCGATGACCTGCGCGGTCTCGAAGTCGACCTGCGAGCCCTCGACGGCGGCCGCGAGGATGTTGCGCGGCGCAGGGTAGGGCGCGCCGTTCGTCTGCTTGCGCAGGTTGGCCGGGAAGGCGGGCAGGTTGGCCGCGAACTTCGGGTTGGACGGGGTGCCGCCCGGGATGCGGTAGCCGGGCTTGTCCCAGGGCTGGCGCGACTCGGGGTTGGCGTCGATGAAGGCGCTGGCCTTGGCGAGCATCTCCTCGGGGGTGGCCGCCACTTCGTGGACGAGGCCGTTCTCCAGCGCGCGCTGCGGGCTGTACTGGGTGCCCTGGAGGAGCACCTTCAGGAGCGCGTCGGCGATGCCCAGGAGGCGTACGGTCCTGACGACGCCGCCGCCTCCGGGCAGCAGGCCGAGCGTGACCTCGGGGCAGCCGATCTTGGAGCCGGGCGCGTCGAGGGCGACGCGGTGGTGGCAGGCCAGCGCGATCTCGAAGCCGCCGCCCAGGGCCGCGCCGTTCATGGCGGCCACGACGGGCTTGCCGAGCGTCTCGATGCGGCGGAGGTCGCGCTTGATCGCGAGGCCTCCGTCGAGGAGCTGCTGGGCGGTCTCGGGGGTGACGCGGATGAGGTCGCGCAGGTCGCCGCCCGCGAAGAAGGTCTTCTTGGCGGAGGTGAAGACGATGCCGCGGATGGAGTCGGGGTCGGCCTGGACCGCCGTCTCCAGACGGTCGGTGATCGCGGCGAGCGAGTCGCGGAACGCCTGGTTCATGGTGTTCGCGGACTGGTCGGGATCGTCGAGGACCAGGGTGACGATGCCGGTCTCGTCCTGTTCCCAGCGGATGGTGGTGCTCTCGGTCATGAGGGGGTTCTCCGTAGAAGTCCGTTGGTCCACTGGGGAGTCAGATGCGCTCGACGATCGTGGCGATGCCCATGCCGCCGCCGACGCAGAGCGTGGCGAGGCCGAACCGCTTGTCCTGGCGCTCCAGTTCGTCGACGAGCGTGCCGAGAATCATCGCCCCGGTGGCGCCGAGCGGGTGGCCGAGGGCGATCGCGCCGCCGTTGACGTTGACCTTGTCCAGGGACAGGCCCATGTCCCGCGCGAAACGCAGGACGACCGCGGCGAAGGCCTCGTTGATCTCGACGAGGTCGATGTCGTCGATGGTCAGTCCGGCCTTGGCGAGCGCCTTGCGGGTGGCGGGCGCGGGCCCGGTCAGCATGATGGTCGGCTCCGAGCCGGAGACGGCCGCGGAGACGATCCGCGCGCGCGGGGTGATCCCGTACCGCTCGCCGACCTCCTTCGAGCCGACGGCGACCAGCGAGGCGCCGTCCACGATGCCGGAGGAGTTGCCGGCGTGGTGGACGTGGTCGATCTTCTCCACCCAGTGGTACTTCTGCAGCGCCACGGCGTCGAAGCCGCCCAGGTCGCCGATGTCCGCGAACGACGCCTTGAGCCTGGCGAGCGAGTCGGCGGTCGTTCCCGGGCGCAGGTGTTCGTCGTGGTCGAGGACGACGAGTCCGTTGCGGTCCTTCACGGGGACGACGGACTTCTCGAAACGGCCGTCCTTCCAGGCCGCGGCGGCACGCTCCTGGGACAGCGCCGCGTACTCGTCGAGCATGGCAAGGTCCTGGATGATGCCGGCCTCAACAGGGGAGGTGAATCGTGTTCGGCCGCTGTAGAGCGCGAA
>NZ_JAPWHT010000722.1:0-3163 GCF_027270795.1 Streptomyces sp. ActVer | reverse complement strand
TGCGCACGGCGCCGGAGCGCGCGCCCGAGCTGCCGGGCGCCCTCGCGTCACGGGCCGAGCGGGTCCTGGAGACGGCCGCGGCGCACGGCTACCGACGGCTGGTGCTCGGAGCCTGGGGCTGTGGCGTCTTCCAGAACGATCCGGCGCAGGTGGCGGGCGCGTTCCGCGCCCTGCTCACGGACGGCGGCCGGTTCGCCGGTTCCTTCGAGCACGTCGTGTTCGGAGTCCTCGACCGTACGAAGGGTGCGGTCGTCCTGAGCGCCTTCGAGAGGGCGTTCCGGGAGGTACTGGAGGCACAGGTCCTGGAGGGCAAGGCGGTTCAGCGCCAGCCGTAGCGCTCCCGCAGCCGGTGCACCACCGAGTTGAACCGCATCCGGTCCAGCGCGCACGCCTCGCGGCGCATCCCCTGCTCGTGCAGCCGCAGCACCCGGTCCACGGCCACCCAGGAGTCGCGCCCCGACCGGTCCCACGGCCCGCTGCCGATCGGCACCCACTCCCGGTCGCCGTCGTGCCGCTTGCTCGACAGCTGCACGGCGAGAAACGTCCCGGCGGCCTCACGGGCGACGACCAGCACCGGCCGGTCCTTCCCGCGCCCGTCGTTCTCCTCATAGGGCACCCAGGTCCACACGATCTCGCCCGGGTCCGGATCCCCGTCGTGCGCGGGCGAGTACTCGGTACGCACCTGACCCACCCGGCGCGGATCCGCTTCGACGGTGGAGGCGGGCCCGGAGCGCCCGGGAACATCTTGCTCGGCAGAGGCAGTCACGGGCACACGGTAGCCCGCGCCCTTCCGACTGGTGCCCGCGCCCCTTTTGGCCAGGGGCGCGGGCCGTTGGTTTTCAGGGGCGCGGGGAACTGCGCGACCAGCCACGTACAACCAGCCGTCGGCCAATCACCGTTCTACGACTCCCCATCCACCGGAACCTTCTGCGAAGCGGCCGGCGGGGTGGGGAACCCATTGACCGCCGAACCGTCCTTACCAGCCTGCCCGTTCTGATCCTGACCCATCGACGACAGCAACTGCCGAGCCAGCCCCAACCCCGTACCACCCATCGTCAACGCCTTGGCGAACATGTCGGACATCCCGTCGGCCCCGTTGAGCAGCACCATGTGCTCCACGTTCCCGAACGCTCCAGCGCCCGCCCTCACGATCTCCGGCCAGTTCTCGGCAAGTTGCTGCGCGACAACGGCCTCCTGGTTCTCCGCCAGCGCGGCGGCCCGTGCCTTGATGGCCTCGGCCTCCGCGAGCCCCTTCGCCCTCGCGGACTCGGCGATCGCAAGGCCCTTGGCCTGCTGGGCCGCGGCCTCCGCCTCACCGGTGGCCCGGGTCGCCGTCGCGGCGGCAGCGCCACGCGCCTTGGTCGCCTCGGCCTCGGCACCCGCGGCCGTCGTGACCCGGGTCGCCTCCGCCGCGGCCGCGAGTTCCGTCTCCTTCGCCTTGGCCTGTGCCGCGGAGATCCGGACGTCGCGCTCGGCCTCGGCCAGCGTGCGCTTCTCGTACGCCTTCGCGTCCGCGGGCTTGCGGACGTCCGCCTGGAGCTGCTGCTCACGACGGTGCGCCTCCAGCTCGGCGACGCGTGTCTCCTGGACCACGACCTCCTGCCGAGCCGCCGCGTCGGCGAGAGGTCCGGCCTGCCGGGCCTTGGCGGAGGCGTTGTCGCGCTCCGCCTGGTATCCGGCCTGCAGGATCTCGCTGTCCCGGGTCGCCTCCGACATCCGCGCGGCGGCCTGCTGTTCGGCCTCGGTGGCCCGCCGGTTGGCCTCGGCCTGCGCGATCCGGGCGTCCCGCTGCACGGCCGCCGCGTGCGGCATGGCCAGGTTCTTGATGTAGCCCGTCGGATCCTCGATCTCGTGGATCTGCAGCGAGTCGACGATCAGCCCCAGCTTCTCCATCTCCGTACCGCAGGCGGCCCGGGTCTGCCCGGTGAGCTTCTCGCGGTCGCGGATCATGTCCTCGACGGTCAACCCGCCGACGATGGACCGCAGATGACCGGCGAACACGTTGTGCACCCGCTCCGACATCAGCTTCTGCTGGTCGAGGAAGCGGCGGCCCGCGTTGGCGATCGACACGAAGTCGTCGCCCACCTTGAAGATGACCACGCCCCGCACCTTGAGCGGAATGCCCTGGTGGGTCACGCAGTCCACGGACAGCTCGGTCTCGTTGAGGTCGAGCGAGAGTTTGCGCACCGCCTGGACGCCCGGCAGCACGAGCGTGCCGCGCCCGGTGACGATGCGGAAGCCCATGCCCTCCTCAAGGCCTTCGGTGCGGTGCTTCGAACCGGAGATGATCAGTGCTTCGTTGGGCTCCGCGACACGCCACATGAGCTTGAAGACCACAACGATGAATATGAGCGCGAGGACCGCTGCCCCCGCCACGACGCCGACAACCATCGGCATACGCCCCCTGTGGGATGGTGCCCTTTCGGCACCGAACGAACGGAGTGTGCGCCTGGTCGGGCCCGGCGGTACAGACGCTGACGAGTCTTTGGCGCATCTTTGACGAGCACGACACGCTCACATGGCACAGAGGCTCACGGCCCGCTCAACTGTCGTACGCCGCCGACACGTACACCGTCCGGGGCGGCAGGTACTCGACCACCATCACCACCGTGCCCGTCTCGATGCGGTCCTTCGGGGAGACGGGATACGCGAGGAAGTGCTCGGCGCCGCCGCGGACCCGCACGATCACCTCGCCGACGAGCCCCGGCCCGATCGTGCCGGTCACCCGTCCCATGAGGCCCACCATCGACGCGTCGTCCATGGTCCCCAGACTACGGGCCGGTAGGCGCTCCGAAATCAGGTACGGCGCCGTCCGCTTCACGGCTCGGCCAGCTCTGGTACCACCGCTGGTCCGCCTCCAACTGCGCGGCCAGCGACACGAGAACGGGCTCGCTGTGCGCGGGCCCGAGCAGTTGCGCGCCCACCGGCAGGGAGCCGTCGACGAACCCCGCGGGGACGTTGACGCCGGGCCAGCCCAGCACGTTCCACGGCCAGGCGTACGGACAGGCGGCGATCATGGCCCGGTCGGTCCCGAAGCCGCTCAGATCGTGCAGGGCGCCGATGCGCGGCGGGGGAGCGGCGGTCGTCGGCGCGAGCACCACGTCGTACGTGTCGAAGAGCGCGCCGACGCCCTCCTGGAGCATGCGCTTCTCGTTGTTCACGA
>NZ_JAPWHT010000721.1:0-3163 GCF_027270795.1 Streptomyces sp. ActVer | reverse complement strand
TCGCCTCCGCCCCCGTCATGGCCTCCGCCCCCGCCTTCGCGGCCACGGCGCGCCGAGGCGGGACGGCCAGGCCGGACTCCGGTTCCGCGTCCATCACCTCGAAGTACCGCTCCGTCGCGGTCGCCGCCTCCTGGCTCATCGCCAGCAGGAAGCCGATCGACTCGATGGGCCAGCGCAGCGCGAGAGCCGTGGACAGGAAGGCGACCAGCGTGCCGGTGGACAGCTCGCCGTCGGCCACCTGCACCGTCCCGAGCACGAGCGCCGCACCGATGGCGAGTTCGGGCAGGATCGTGATCGCGGCGAAGATCCAGGCGAGCAGCCGTGCCTTGGCGAGCTCCGTGCCGCGCAGGGTGCGGGAGAGGTCCCGGAAGGCGAGGGCCTGACTGCGGTGGCGCCCGAAGCCCTTGATGATCCGGATGCCGAGCACGCTCTCCTCGACGAGCGTCGTCAGATCGCCGACCTGGTCCTGGGCCCGCCGCGCAACCTTCGAGTACCGCTTCTCGAAGAGCCAGCAGACGATCATCACGGGCACGGCGGGCGCGAGCAGTACCAGCCCGAGCGTCCACTCCTGGGCCAGCATGATGACGAAGCCCACCAGAATCGTCACGCCGTTGACCAGCAGGAACGTCAGCGGGAAGGCGAGGAACATCCGCAGCAGCATCAGATCCGTCGTGCCGCGCGACAGCAACTGCCCCGAGGGCCAACGGTCGTGGAACGCCACCGGCAGCCGCTGCAGATGCCGGTACAGATCCGCCCGCATCGACGCCTCGACCCCGGCGAGCGGCCGGGCCACCAGCCACCGCCGCAGCCCGAACAGCACCGCCTCGGCGAGCCCGAGCAGCAGCAGGTACAGCGCCCCGAGCCACACCCCGCCGGTGTCCCGGTCGGCCACCGGCCCGTCCACGATCCACTTCAGTACGAGCGGAATCACCAGCCCCGTACACGAGGCGAGGACCGCGACGACGGCCGCCGTGAAGAGCCGGACGCGCACGGGCCGCACGTACGGCCACAGGCGCAGCAGGCTTCGTACGGCGGAACGGCTCCTGACCGGTTCGGTTTCTGTGGCTTCCTCGGCAGGGGTGTCGGCGGCGGGCGCGGGTGTAGTGGGCATCAACGCGAGCCTACGGATCGGCACTGACAACGCCCACCGAGTTTTGGCCGGTCCCGGATCCGCCGCTGGTCCTACGACCTGCGTGTTCGACGGGTCGTACGTGCCGACGAGCGGGTCGTACGCGCGGGACGGGCAGGCGGTAAGCGTGGGGCGGCCGCGTCGTACGCACGATGCAAGCCGGGTCGTACGACGGCATCAACCGATCGGTTGATGTGCGTTCGAGCGCGACGGCCGATGTGGCGGACCCCGCCCCGCAGCGGGACCGTCTACTACGTTCTGCGCTGGGTGATCTCCTTCCCCCTCACCTGGCTGAACCCGTTCTTCGCTTTCTACGCGTCCACCGGCTACTTCGACACCGACGAACTGATGTCCGGAACGCGTCGGCAGCGGCTCGGCCTCTTCGCCACCGTCGTCGTGGTGGCGGGCGCGCAGGCCGGCGGGCTGCCGTTCCGCAGCCCGGTCCAGTGGGTGCTGTTCGGCGTGATGCTGGTCGCGAACAACGCCCTGCTGATGGCGGTCGGCCACCTCAACCAGCAGGAGGGGCAACGCTCCCGAGACCGGGCCGTCACCATCGCCGAACTCGAACGCACCAACAAGGCGTTGCAGCAGGCCCTCGACGAGAACGCCGCCCTGCACGCCCAACTCCTCGTCCAGGCGCGGGAGGCCGGGGTCGCCGACGAACGCCGACGCCTCGCCGCCGAGATCCACGACACCATCGCCCAGGGCCTGACCGGCATCATCGCCCAGCTCCAGGTCGTCGCGAGCGCCCCCGACCTGCCCACCGCCCGCACCCACCTCGACCGCGCCTCCACCCTCGCGCGCCACAGCCTCGGCGAGGCCCGCCGCTCCGTGCAGAACCTCGCCCCCGTGGCCCTGGAGAACGACGGACTGCCCGAGGCCCTGAAGAAGACGGTCGCGGAGTGGGGCGAACGGACGGGCGTACGCGCCGAGTTCACCGTCACCGGTACCGCCGAGCAGCTCCACGAGGAGATCTCGGCGACCCTCCTGCGCATCGCCGAGGAGGCCCTGTCCAACGCCTCCCGGCACGCCCACGCCACCCGTCTCGGCCTCACCCTGACCTTCCTCGGCGACGAGGTGATCCTGGACATCCGCGACGACGGCCGCGGCTTCGACCCGCTCGCCGTTCCCGCCCGCTCCACCGCCGCAGGCTTCGGCCTCGACGGCATGCGCGCCCGCGCCGAACGCGTGGCCGGCTTCCTCACGGTCGAGTCCGAGCCGGGCCACGGCACGGCACTCTCCGCTCGCGTACCGTTGGTACGCCATGACAGATGACGCGACAGACGACGGCACGGCGGAGGGGACGATCTCCCTCCTCGTCGTGGACGACCACCCCGTCGTACGGGACGGTCTGCGCGGCATGTTCGAGTCCGCGCCCGGTTTCCGCGTACTGGGAGAGGCGTCGAACGGCGTCGAGGCGGCCGAGAAGGCCGCCGCGCTCGACCCCGACGTGATCCTGATGGACCTGCGCATGCCGGGCGGCGGCGGTGTCGAGGCCATCACGCACCTCACCCGCGCGGGCGCCCGCGTCAAGGTCCTCGTCCTGACGACGTACGACACCGACTCCGACACGATCCCCGCGATCGAGGCGGGCGCGACGGGCTACCTCCTCAAGGACGCGCCCCGCGACGAGCTGTTCACCGCCGTACGCGCGGCCGCACAGGGCCGTACGGTCCTCTCCCCGGCCGTGGCCTCCCGCCTGGTCTCCGCGGTCCGCACCCCCCGGGCCCCCGGCAACGAGCCCCTCTCCGCCCGCGAACGCGAGGTCCTCGTTCTCGTCGCAAAGGGCACATCCAACCGGGAGATCGCCCGCGAACTCTTCATCAGCGAGGCCACGGTCAAGACCCACCTGACCCACCTGTACACGAAGTTGGGCGTCAAGGACCGAGCGGCGGCGGTGGCGACGGCGTACGACCGGGGAATCCTGGGCTGATCCGCCCGCCCACGCGGTCGGGTGCGGGTTCGTTGTGGCTGGTCGGGCAGTTCCCCGCGCCCCTGAAGACCTAGGGGCGCGGGGAACTGCGCAATCTTTTG
>NZ_JAPWHT010000720.1:0-3172 GCF_027270795.1 Streptomyces sp. ActVer | reverse complement strand
AGCCCGCGGTCAGCCGACCCGCGCCCAGCGGCAGCGAGGCCGCCGCGTCCGGCTCCTCGTCGATGCCGTACGCGATCTCCAGGGAGCCGCCGCCGATGTCGAGGACGAGCAGCTTCCCCGCCGACCAGCCGAACCAGCGGCGGGCCGCCAGGAACGTGAGCCGCGCCTCCTCGGCGCCGGTGAGGACCTGGAGCTCGACGCCGGTCTCGGCGCGCACCCGGGCCAGTACGTCGTCCGCGTTGCTGGCCTCGCGCACCGCGGAGGTCGCGAACGGCAGCAGGTCCTCGACGCCCTTGTCCTCGGCGGCTTCCAGCGCCTCCTGGACAACGGCGATCAGTTTGTCGACTCCTACAGAATCGATCGCGCCGCTCTCGTCGAGGAGTTGGGCGAGCCGCAGCTCCGCCTTGTGCGAATGCGCGGGCAGCGGGCGCGCGCCGGGGTGTGCATCCACCACCAGCAGATGCACCGTGTTCGAACCCACGTCGAGGACACCGAGTCTCATGTACGGAACGCTACTGCGCGCGGAACGCCCAGCAGTCCCCGGATGGCTTCCCGGCCACTTACCCTGGACTCGTGCCAAAGACGAAAAAGGCAAAGGCCGACAAGTCGGCAGCGTCCGCCAAGTCCGCCAAGGGTTCGCCCAAGTCCAAGAAGTCCCCGGACGTCCCGGAGCAGGGTGACGAGAAGGGGCTCGACTTCGCGCGTGCGTGGGTGGAGTTCCCGGATCCGGCCGACGACGAGCAGCTCTTCCGCTGCGATCTGACATGGCTGACCTCTCGCTGGAACTGCATCTTCGGAAGCGGCTGCCAGGGCATCCAGGCGGGCCGCGCGGACGACGGGTGCTGCACCCTGGGCGCCCACTTCTCGGACGAGGACGACGAGAAGCGCGTAGCAGGGCATGTGGCGAGACTCACGCCGGAGATGTGGCAGAACCACGAGGTGGGGACGGAGACCGGCTGGGTCTCGAAGGACGAGGACGGCGACCGGCAGACCCGGCCGTACCAGGGCTCGTGCATCTTCCAGAACCGGCCGGGCTTCGCGGGCGGCGCGGGCTGCTCGCTGCACATCCTGGCCGTCAAGGAGGGCCGCGAGCCCCTGGAAACCAAGCCGGACGTCTGCTGGCAGCTCCCGGTCCGGCGTACGTACGAGTGGATCGACCGGCCCGACGACACCCGGGTGCTCCAGGTCTCGATCGGCGAGTACGACCGCCGCGGGTGGGGTCCTGGCGGCCACGACCTGCACTGGTGGTGCACCTCGGCGACCTCTGCGCACGGCGCGGGCGACCCGGTCTACGTCTCCTACCGGCCCGAACTGATCGAACTGATGGGCAAGGCCGGCTACGACCGCCTGGTGGAGCTCTGCGAGGAGCGCCTGGCGTCCCAGCTGCCGTTGGTGGCTCCGCACCCGGCGGACCCGGCCCGCGGCTGAGGGGCCGTGCTGCGCGATTCCCGCCGCGCCTCGTAACGGGCCGCGCCCCGCAAGCAGGGGGCGACCTACATGGGGCGCGGGGAACTGCGCGACCAGCCCCCACGGCCCGCGGACGACAACGCCCCGCGCGGGAAGCGTCTCAGCCCTCCGACGGACTCGGGTCGCCACTGTCACTCGGGGCTGCACTGTCACTGGGCGGCGGCGTAGAACCTCCGGAGGACTCCGGCGGAGGTTCCGGCTCCGGGTCCGACGGAGCCGTGTCGCTGGGCGTCGGCTCGGGATCGGGACTGGACGGCGGCGGATCGCTCGGCGTCGGCTCCGGGGCGGGCCCCGGCCCGGTCGGACCGGGATGGGTCGGTGTCGGCGTGGGCGGGTCCGGGCGGGGCCCCGGACGCGTCGGGCTCGGGCCCGCCGTCCCGTAGCCGTCGATCGTGACCACCGCACCCGCGGGTGCGACCGACACGCTGGCGTTCCAGGGCCCGATCGGCTCGCGCAGATGGTCGACGTACACCTTGATCGTCAGCGACTCGCCGGGCTCCAGCGTTCCGGACGACTGGCTGAGGTAGAGCCAGGACGCCCCGGTGTGCGCGGACCAGCGGACCGCTGAACTCCCGGTCGCCCTGAGGGTCATCAGTGTCGTGTCGCCGCTGGAACCGGCCTCTACGGAGAGGCCGGTTTTCTGTTGTCCCGAGGCCACGCCGATGACTTCCACGGAGACGTCGGGCGAGTCGCTGCCCGGGGTGAAGCGGGGGTCGGGCCTGGTGCTGGCGTTGCCGGCGTTCTCGTAGCCGGGGGACTCGCCGCCGAGTCCGTCCGGGCCGTGCGCCTCGTTCGCGGTGACCGGGCGGCCGTCCGCTCCCTCGCCGGTGAGGGGCGCGCCGCGGTAGGCCGCCCACAGGGCCAGTACGGGGGCCGCCACGACGGTGGCGACGACGGTCGTGGTGACGGCACGCGCGCGGAGGCGGTCACGGCGGGCCGCGCGGTCCTTGGGGTCCATCGGGAAACCGCGCCGGTCGAAGCGCGGACCGCCGCCCCGCGCGCGTGGGACGTGCGTCATCGCCCGGTGGAGGGCCGCGCGCGGGGCTTCGAGTACGGGCAGCGCGGCGGGCGTGACACTGGTGCCGGGCCAGGATCCGGGGACCGCGCGCTCTGCCGTACGACGACAGCGCGGGCAGTCGTCGACGTGCCGGACCAGTTCGCGGCGCAGGGCCGTGCTGAGGACGAGGTGGTTGTCGCCGGTGAGCCGGGCAACTCCCGGACAGGTACCGGTCTCGACGACGGCGAGGGCCGCGCGCGTGCGCTCGACCTCGCAGGCGGCCGTCGCGAGGAGTTCGCGGGCGGCGGCCAGGTCCATGCCGAGGACGGCGGCGACCTCGTGGGCGGCGAGCTGGTGCCGTACGGCCAGTTCGAGCGCCTCACGCTGTTCGGGCGTCGTACCGGCGGCCTCCGGCCAGGCCAGCAGGGCCAGTTCACGACGGCGACGGTCCTCCTCGGCGGCGGCGAGGAGGTCGGCGGTCGGGTCGGCGGTCCGATCGGAGGCGTGGTCGGTCGCCCGGTCGGCGGTCTGGCCGCCGGGGCGGTCGGCGACCGCGGCGGCGGCACGGTGGACGCCCGCGTACGCGCCTTGGGACCGGCCGTCGGCGTACGAGCCCTGGGGGCGGCCGGTGGCGAGTGCGCCCTCGGATCGTACCAGCGCATGGGCGCCATGACGTTTCTGCTTGGCCTCGGCGAGCTTGCGCAGGCA